>JAJUHR010000126.1 GCA_029267795.1 Planctomycetota bacterium | reverse complement strand
AGGGATGAGGGTTGACAATCGCTCGCAAGGTTGCTCAAGTGGCCGCCCGATTGCTGACCGATATGGACCGCATAGACCGGCCATACGTATAGGTAGGATTGGCTTGTGGGATCAGGTTGGGGGAGGGGGTGGGTCTAAAGCGCCATGGCTGAATCGACTAAGCAAGTGGGATCGGGGCAGAAGGTCGGCGGCAAGGCGAGGCGGGGCGGCCCGGGCTCCGGCCGGGCGTCGAAGTCCAGCGGGTCTTCGTCCGCTCCGGCGGCCCGGGGCAAGCATCTGGTCATCGTGGAGAGCCCCACGAAAGCCAAGACGATCAACCAATACCTGGGTCATGGCTTTGTCGTGATGGCCAGCGTCGGCCACGTGCGCGACCTGCCCAGCCGGTCCCCCAAAGGTCAGAAGCAGGAAGTGCCCGGGGTGGACCTGGAGCACAACTTCCAGCCGACGTACGAGGTCCTGCCCGAGAAAAAGAAGACCGTGGCTGACCTGAGGAAGGCGGCTAAGGACGCGGCGGACGTGTGGTTTGCCACCGACTTGGACCGCGAGGGCGAGGCGATCGCCTGGCACCTGGCGCAGGCGTTGGACGTGCCGCCGGACAGGGCCAAGCGCGTCGTGTTCAACGCGATCACCAAGGCGGAGATCGGGCACGCGTTCGCGAACCCCCGGCCGATCGACCAGCACAAGGTCGATGCGCAGCAGGCCCGGCGGATCCTGGACCGGATCGTGGGGTACCAGGTGTCGCCACTGCTGTGGAAAAAGGTGGCGGGGGGGCTCAGCGCGGGGCGTGTGCAATCGGTGGCGGTGCGGCTGGTCGTCGAGCGCGAGCGCGAGATCGAGGCGTTCGTGCCCGAAGAATACTGGAAGATCACCGGCTATTTCGCCACGGATGTGGCTGCGCGGGAGCGCCTGGCTTCGGCGTGGCGACAGTGGCTGACCCAGGCCGCGGAGGGCAAAGAGCGGACGCTGAAGGAGAGGCTTGCCTGGTTGAGCGAGCACCGGTGCCTGCGGGCGGAGTTGGTGGAGGTCGATGGCCAGCCGTTCGAGGCGGCGGACCGCCAGGCGGCCCGGAAGGCGGCGGAACGGCTGGGGTTCGTGGTCGACCGCGTGCACGAGCGGCACGACCCGAACGGCAAGGGGCCGGCGGCGCACCTGGTGGCGTACGAGGGGCGCCTGCAGAACCTCCCGGGGTTCGTTATCCGCTCGGTGCAGACCAAGCGCACCACGTCGCGACCGTCGGCGCCGTTCATCACCAGCACGATGCAGCAGGCCGCGGCCAACCGGCTGGGCTTTTCACTCAAGCACACGATGGACATCGCCCAGCAACTGTACGAGGGCGTGGATTTGCACGGCAGCCAGGGGCGCGTGGGCTTGATCACGTACATGCGCACCGATTCGACGCACCTGTCGCCGGAGGCGCTGGAGATGGCCCGGTCGTACATCCAGCAGGAGTGGGGCGACCGGTACCTGCCCGCCAAGCCGCAGCAGTACGCTTCGAGCAACAAGTCCGCGCAGGAGGCGCACGAGGCGATCCGGCCGACGGACGTGCGGCTGACGCCCAAGCGGGTCCGCGGATCGCTGACCGAGCATCAGTACAGGCTGTACCAGCTGGTCTGGGAGCGGTTCGTCGCCAGCCAGATGACGCCCGCGGAGTGGGACTCGACCACGGTGACCATCGGGACCGACCCGGCCGGGGCGGCGTTCAAGGCGACGGGGCGGACGCTGGTGTTCGACGGGTTTTATAAGGCGGCGGGGCTGCCGAGCGTCGAGGACGAGGCGGTCCTGCCGGCCCTGGTGCAAGGCCAGCCCGTGGCGCCGCTGCAGATCGATCCGACCCAGCACTTTACCAGCCCGCCCCCGCGGTACACCGAGGCGTCGCTGCAGAAGAAGCTGGAGGAAGAGGGCATCGGTCGGCCTAGCACGTACGCGGCGATCATCCAGACCATCCAGGATCGCAAGTACGTGCAGAAGGTGGCGCCCGGGGACCGGCGGCTGTACGCCACCGACCTGGGCAAGGTCGTCACCGACAAGCTGATCGAGGGCTTCCCCCGCATCATGGATGTGGCGTACACCCGCACAATGGAGGCGGAGCTGGACAAGATCGAGGAAAAGCACCTGGACTGGGTGACGATGCTGCGCCGGTTCTATGGGCCGTTCAAGGAGAACCTGGACACCGCGCACCAGTCGATGACCCACGCCAAGGCGCAGACGGAGCCGGCGCCGTTCAAGTGTGAGAAGTGCGGGGCGCCGACGGTCTACCGCTTCGGGCGCAACGGGCGGTTCCTTTCGTGCAGCCGATATCCGGATTGCGACTTCGCGGCCCCGATCGGGCGCGATGGCAAGCCGGTGACTTCGCACCTGACGGACATCGTGTGCCCGGTGTGTGGGGCGGGGATGACGCGTCGCGCGGGCCGGTTCGGGCCGTTCCTGGGCTGCGAGAACTACCCCAAATGCAAGGGGGTGGTGAAGCTGGACCCCAAGAAGGGGACGGTGGTGCTGCCGAAGCCGCCGCCGTTGCAGGTGGACGTGCCCTGCCCGAAGTGCGGCAGCCCGCTGAACCTGCGCCGGACCAAGCGCGGGCCGTGGCTGAGTTGCTCGCGCTTCCCCAAGTGCCGTGGGCGTCTGCCGTGGTCGGCCCTGGAGCAGGCCAAGCAGGCTGATCTGGAGAAAGCGCTGGCGGCGCACGAAGCGGCGAACCCGGTGCCGGTGATCCGCACGGTGGAGGGTCGGACGGTCGGCGAGGGGTACGTGCCGCGGGTGCAGGAATCCGAGGGCGTTTCCGCTGCGGCCCCTGAGGCGGCCGAGGTCGGCTCCGACGCGGCGTGAAACGACCTGCGGGAGTTGGCCCCCCATGATTCATGGGGGGCTAAATCGCAGACCCGCTGCGATTGATTTGCCCTATTTTGATGGATGCTTCTGCACACAGCAGCCTCGCCTTGGGCTCGGCGTGCTGTGTGGCACCCGGCGGACACGACGGGCGCACCCCGGCGCGAATGGAAAGAAGCCCACGGAGTGCACTCCGTGGGCTTCGAAGTCTGGGCACCTCGATCGATCTGATATCCGATGAAAAAAAACCGCCCGGGCGGGTGAGGCTCGGGCGGTTGTGTTTTGGCGCGTTGGGCGGCCAATGAGCCGATCGCGGGTCAGATGTCGAAGTACATGCAGAACTCGTAGGGGTGCGGCCGCATCTGCAGGGCCTTAACCTCGTTCTCGCGCTTGTACTTGATCCAGTAGTGGATGACGTCCTCGGTGAAGACGTTGCCCTCGAGCAGGAAGCTGTGGTCGCGTTCGAGGTTGTCCAGGGCGTCGGACAGGTCGCCGGGGGTGGAGCGGATGCTCTCGTACTCCTCGGGCTCCAGGTCGTAGAGGTCTTTGTCCATCGGTTCGCCCGGGTCGATCTGGTTCTTAACGCCATCGATCGCCGCCATGAGGATCGCGGCGAAGGCCAGGTACGGGTTGCAGGAGGAGTCGGGGCAACGGAACTCGATGCGCTTGGTCTTGGGGTTGTCCTGGTACATCGGGATGCGGATCGCCGCGGAGCGGTTCCGCGAGGAGTAGACCAGGTTGACCGGCGCCTCGTAGCCGGGGACCAGGCGTTTGAAGCTGTTGGTGGTCGGGTTGGTAAAGGCGATCAGCGAGGGGGCGTGCTTGAGGATGCCGCCGATGACCCACAGGCCGATGTCGCTGAGGCCGGCGTACTTGCGGCCGGCCATCAGGGGCTTGCCGGCCTTCCACAGGGAGAAGTGCACGTGCATGCCCGAGCCGTTGTCCTGGAACAGGGGCTTAGGCATGAAGGTGACGACCTTGCCGTGCCGCGCCGCGACGTTCTTGACGACGTACTTGTAGTACATGCACGTGTCGGCCATGTGGACCAGCTCTTGGAAGCGCAGGTCGATCTCGCACTGGCCGCCGGTGGCGACCTCGTGGTGGTGGGCTTCGACGGGGATGCCCATCTTGATCATCGTGTCGACCATCTCGGAGCGGATGTTGACGCCGGTGTCCATCGGCGGGCAGGGGAAGTAGCCTTCCTTAAGGCGGATCTTGTAGCCGAGGTTGGTCGGGTCCGGCTTGCCCCGGTTCCAGATGCCTTCCTGCGAATCGATGAAGTGGCCCGACTGGTTGATCGACTGGTCGTACCAGACGTTGTCGAAGATGAAGAACTCCATCTCCGGGCCTAGATAGGCGGTGTCCGCGATCTTGGTCTGTTTCAAGTACGCCACGGCCTTGCGGGCGACGGAGCGGGGATCGCGGGAGTATTCCTTCTTGGTGATCGGGTCCTTCACGTCGCAGATGATCGACAGGGTGGGGTGATGGAAGAACGGGTCGATCTTGGCGGTTTCGGAGACGGGGTGCAGGAGCATGTCGGACTCGTTGATGGCTTGCCACCCACGGATTGACGAGCCGTCGAACCCAAAGCCGTCGACGAAGCTTTCTTCGGTCAGTTCGCTGGAGGGGTAGGTGGTGTGCTGCCACAGGCCGGGGAAGTCCATGAACCGGCAGTCGATGAATTCGATGTTCTTGCTTTTGACCAGCTGGAGCACCTGTTTGGGGGTCATACCTTCCCTTTCCATGTTCCATTTCCCTGTTGTTTGGGGGTTGAAAAATTCTGGGGAACGCGCCCGAGGTTGCCAGAAGTTAACGGCGCACCGGGCAATCAGCAAGTCTTTTGCGGGTGCGGCGTGGCGGAGCGGGGTGCGGATTGGGGTCTTACGGGTCTGGCGCGGGCCGCCGTGCGAGCCGGGGGGGCGGTTTTGTCAATAAACTGACGGCGGCGTGTAACTTTTGGTATCGGCGGGAAGTGCAGTCAGGGGTGAGGACATGAGCGTCGCTAATGGCCGCCGGTGTCGGGGACGCCCAGGTGGGGTGAAAGCTCTGCCAGCAGCCCATCGAGCGTGGGCCGGTCTTTGGCCTCGGCGTTGAGGCGGAGCAGGGGCTCGGTGTTGCTGGGGCGGACGTTGAACCACCAGCCGCCGCCGGCGCGGTCCCAGGCGTCGATGGTCACGCCGTCCAGGTCGTCGATGGCGGCGCGGTGGCGGTATTGGCGGTGGAGCAGGTCCATGACGGCGTTCTTGTCGGCGACGCGGTAGTTGGTCTCGCCGCTTTGCGGGTAGCGGCGGTAGGGGGCGATCAGTTCGCTGAGCGGCTGGTCGGATTGGCTAAAGACGCTGGCGGCGGCGGCGAAGGTGATGGCGCCGGAGTCGGCGAAGAAGTTGTCGCGGAAGTAGAAGTGGCCGGACAGTTCGCCGCCGAACACGGCGTTGCTCTGGCGCATCAAGGCCTTCATGAACACGTGGCCGACACGGCCGCGCACGGGCTTGCCGCCGCACCGCTCGATGGTTTCCTTCACGACCCGGCTGGAGCGCAGGTCGTAGGCGACGGCCGAGGCCGGCGCGCCGCGGAGGAAATACGCCGCCAGCCACGCGGTGAGGTGGTCGCAGCCGATGATCTGGCCCTGCTCATCGGTGAGGATGCAGCGGTCGGCGTCGCCGTCGAAGCAGACGCCCATGTCGGCTTGGTGCATCAGGACGCCGGCCTGGGTGGGCGCCATGTTCCTGGCCACCAGCGGGTTGGGTTCGTGCACGAACGAGCCGGTGATCTCGAAGTTCAGCGGGATGATCTGCAGGCTTTTGTGATTCCCAAACACGTATGGCACCATCTTGCCCGCCATGCCGTTGGAGGCATCGATGAACACCTTTAGCTGTCGCTGACCCGGCTTGAAGAACTTCAGGACGTGCCGGCGGTAATCCGGCCAGATGTCGTGCTGTTCGAGCTTGCCCGGCGGTCCACCGGCGCGGATGGAGCCGTGGTCCAGCGATTCGGCGATGGCTTGGATT
>JAJUHR010000197.1 GCA_029267795.1 Planctomycetota bacterium | reverse complement strand
CCATGTTCGGGGCGTCGCTACGCTTTATCCCAGCCTCCCACACAATGCAGGGGGCGTTGCACCCGGAGGAGAAACGGCCGGAGGCGGGGTGAAGAGCCGATGCCCGTTGGGCCGATAACGAGTAGGTGTCCCAGAAGCCCGATATTTCCTCCGGTACCGGTACCAGCGTTGTCGCGGACGGCTCGCACGTGCAGGCGGGCGCAGGTCCGCGCGTGGTGCTGGTCGGGACGTTGACGACGGTGGGTCAGTTGGAGCACGCCCTGCGGGCGGTGGAGCCGCGGCCGGTGGTGGTGGGGTGTTTGCTGGGTGGTGGGAAGGAGGGGTCGGAAGGGAGCGTCGGGGGCATCCCGGTGCTTGGGGATTTCAGCGTGGTGGGGCGGGGGTTTATGGCGTGTTATGGGGTGGATCAGTTTGTGGTGAGTTTGCCGGTGACGATGCGGCAGCAGCTGGCGGACCTGAGCCGGGCGCTGGGCGCGTTGGGAGCGAACTGGCGGTTTGTGCCGACGCTGGTGGACTTGCTGGCGGGGCGTTTGCGTGTGCCGGCGGGGGCGTGGGGGGGTGGGCCGGCTGATAAGGGGGGGCGGGGCAGTGGTGGAAGCGGGGAAAGCGAAAGCGGGTGGTCGCGGGTGCAATTGGTGCCCGATGCGCAGGCCCCGGGGTGGATCGACACGGTGGCGTTGATCGGCCGGGAGCCTCAGCCGTTGGACGAGGAGGCGATCCGGCGGACGATCGCGGGGCGGTGCGTGTTGATCACGGGTGCGGGCGGGTCGATCGGGTCGGAGTTGTCGCGGCAGGTGGCGCGTTATGGGCCGTCGAAACTGGTGCTGGTGGAGCGGTCCGAGAACGCGCTATTCGAGATCGACCGGGGGGTCGCGAGGCTGCAGCCGCGGGTGGTGCGGGCGGCGGAGCTGCACGATGTAACGGACGCGGGCGGCACGCTGGCGTTGGTCAAGAGGCACCGGCCGGATGCGATCTTCCACGCGGCGGCGCACAAGCACGTGCCGATGATGGAGGACCACCCGGCGCAAGCGGTGGAGAATAACTTTTTCGGGTCGAAGTCGATCGCGGACGCGGCGGTGGAGGCGGGGGTCGGGCGGTTCGTGATGATCTCCACGGACAAGGCGGTGAACCCCAGCTCGGTGATGGGGGCGACCAAGCGTCTGGCGGAGATGTACATGCAGCACCTGACCACGCGGGGCCGGTGCGTGTTTTGCATGGTGCGGTTCGGGAACGTGCTGGGGTCGGCGTGCAGCGTGTTGCCGATCTGGGGTCAGCAGTTGTCGGCTGGGGGTCCGATCACGGTGACGCACCCGGAGATGCGGCGGTATTTCATGACGATCCCGGAGGCGGCGGGGCTGGTGCTGCAGTCGGCGACGTTCTCGCAGGGCGGGGAGGTGTTCGTGCTGGACATGGGGGAGCCGATTCGGATCGTGGATTTAGCGCGGCGGTTCGTGGCGTTGCACGGGCTGGAGCCGGACGTGGACGTGCGGATCGAGTACACGGGCGTGCGGCCGGGGGAGAAGTTGCACGAAGAGCTGGCGTACGGGAGCGAGGACTTGGCGGCGACGCCGCACCGGTCGGTGCGGGTGTGGCGAACGGGGCCGCCGGACCCGGGTCGGATTCAGCAGATCGTGGACACGTTTATGCGGCTGCGGGGCAAGGGGGGGCCGCTGGGGCACCCGTGGCAGGGCGTGGGTCGGGAGGCGATCGTGGCGGCGCTGCGGGTGGCGGTGCCGGAGATGGTGGAATCGGCGGCGGGGTGATGAGCGGAGCGGTAAAACCACGGGTTTCCACCCGTGGCTGCTTATGATGTGTGATTGAGGCGGACCGGCGAGGTTTTTTGGACCGCGGGATTTGACCCGCGGTTATTTTTTTTAGTTGGCGCGGGCCGTAGTATGGCGGCAAAGGGTGGGGGAGTTGGGAGTGAACGATGGGACGCCGCAGAGCTGATCGACCGCGCCGGACGAGGATCGAGTTTTACCCGACGGGTGCGCCGGGGGGTGTGCTGATCACGCAGGGGCGGACGAAGGTGCTGTGCACGGCGAGCGTGTCGGTGGAGCAGCCGCCTTGGATGCGCGAGGCCGAGCCGGCGCGAGGCTGGGTGACGGCGGAGTACGGGATGCTGCCGGGTTCGACGCCGGAGCGGAAGCGTCGCGGTGGGGACGGCCGCTCGACGGAGATTCAGCGTCTGGTGGGGCGGTCGCTGCGTGCGGCGGTGGACCTGGAGAGGATGCCCGGGGTGACGGTGACGTGCGACTGCGACGTGCTGGTCGCGGATGGGGGGACGAGGGCGGCGTCGATCACGGGTGGGTACGTGGCGCTGGCGCAGGCGGTGGCGTGGGCACGGCGGGAGGGGCTGATCCAGAAGAACCCGATCCGCGGGCCGGTGGCGGCGGTGAGCGTGGGGATTGTGGGGGGTGAGCCCTGTGTGGACCTGGACTACGCTTTAGACGCGCAGGCGGAGGTAGATATGAACGTGGTGATGGACCACCGGGGCGGGTTTGTCGAGCTGCAGGGGACCGGGGAGCGGGGGACGTTTTCGCGGGAGCAGTTGGATCGGCTGTTGCGTCTGGCGCGTGGGGCGATCCGACGGCTGATTGCGCTGCAGAGGCGGGCGCTGCGGAGTACGCTGTGAGCAGGGTGAGGATCGAAGGCGGGTGTGTGGCTTGATGCCGTGGACGATCTATCGGTACACGTTGCGGGAGTTGCTGAAGCTGTTGGCGGCGTCGGCGACGGTGCTGGTGCTGGTGATTGGCATCGCGGCGGCGATCAAGCCGTTGAGCGAGGGGTTGCTGGGGCCGGGGGCGCTGGTGAAATACGTGTTTTATCTGGCGCCGACGATGTTGGGGTTTGCGGTGCCGTTCGCGGGGGCGTTTGCCGGGACGCTGGTGTTCGTGCGGATGGCGACGGACAACGAGCTGGTGGTGTGCCGGGCGAGCGGGATGAGCTACCGGGCGATGCTGCTCCCGGTGGCGGGGCTGGGGTTGCTGGTGATGGTGGGGATGTTGTTTTTGAGTAACTGGGTGGTGCCCTCGTTTTACAAGCGGGCGTCGGGGATGCTGGAGCAGGACCTGACGCATCTGCTGGTGTCGCAGGTGAGGCTGGGCCGGCCGGTGACGCTGGGGGACATCGTGTTGTACGCCGACCAGGTGGACGACACACGTCAGCCGCCGGTGATCGCGGGCAGCGCGGTGCAACCGTCGAAGCTGATCATGCTGCGGGGAGTGGCGGCGGGGCGGCTGGACGAGCAGGGGCGGCTGAGGCGGGATTGCACGGCGGAGGCGGCGGACCTGCTGTTGTATCGAGCGGGGGGGCAATCGTGGGTGACGATGCGGTTGCAGAACGTGATGTACTACGACGCGGTGCGAGGGGATTTGTTGTTTGTGGAGCAGTGGGTGGTGCCGCAGGTGCCGGTGCCTAGCCCGTTCAAGGGCAACCTGAGGTTTCTGAGCTGGCCGCAATTGAGGGCGTTGGCGGAGGAGCCGGAGGGGTACGAGCCGATCGCGAAGCAGAAGCGGGCGCTGGCGGCGGAGGTGGCGTCGGAGCGGTTGCTGAGGCTGACGGAGGCGGGGCTGACGGGTCGGGAGGGGGCGGGATCGGTTGAGCTGGTGGGGATAGGCGAAGGGGAGTGGTACGTGCTGCGTGCCCCGGTGGTGCGGCGGGTGGGTTCGCGTTTGGAGTTGGTGGGGGGTGCGGCGGGGCCGGTGCGTGTGGAGTACCGCAGCGGGGGGGTGACCCAGCGCGAGGTGGAGGCGGAGCGTGGGGTGTTGTGGGTCGATGCGGTTGAGCCGGAGATGGAGCCAAAGGTGCACGTGGAGCTGGAGGGGGTGCGGATTGTGGATACACGCCAGGCGGGGAGGGTGAGCGAGCAAGCGAGGTTTGTGCTTCCGAGCGCGTCGTGGCCTGAGCCGGTGCTGGGGCCGTTGGGGACGATGGACTCGGAGGGGTTGTTGCGGTTAGTGAACCGGGAGTACCGCGATGCGGGTGAGGTGGGGCAGGCGGCGGCGCGGCTGGGCGTGCAGATTCGCCAGTTGTTCACAAGAGTGGTGACCCAGCTACATGAGCGGGCGGCGCTGGCGGTGGCGGGGATGCTGGTGCTGATGCTGTCGGCGGTGGTGGGGATGTCGAAGCGGGGGAGCATGCCACTGGTGGCGTACTTTCGGACGTTTGTGGCGGCGGTGATTGTGGTGGTGATCACGTATGGGGGGCAGAACCTGGCGAACGATCCGGATGCCAGCCGGGCGGAGGGGCTGGCGCTGATGTGGTCGGGGAACCTGCTGCTGGTGGTGGCGGTGGCGGTGACGTATAGCCGGCTGGCGAGGAACTGAGGGAGGGGGTGAACCGCGGGTTGCCGGCCGCGGCTAGGGCGCGGCGGGGGCGCTGCGGCTTGGGAAAGACTGCAATGTCCGGGCAGGCCCGGACCTACGAGTGGCTGCGGGCCCGCCGTGTGTG
>JAJUHR010000321.1 GCA_029267795.1 Planctomycetota bacterium | reverse complement strand
GTCCCATCGCAAGCGGAACAGGCCCGCTGCTGAACCCCCGAATTCCGAGGTCAGCAGGATGTCGCCCTCCATGCTGTCAAATTGGGAAGCGGGGGCGCCGAGGATGCGGCCGATGCCGAAGTTCACCCCAAAGAAGTTCTCGTTCTCGGGGATCAGGTCGATGTCTTCGATCGCCACACCGAGATTAAAGAACGTGGAATTCCCAGCGGTGTCGAACGTGTAAAGGCGGTTCTGGCCTTCGGCCCCCGCGATGATCTTTCCCGCCAGAGGCCCGTATTTAGCTGCGTCATTGGGGACGGTGATGAGCCCCTCCAGGTGGACGTTGACGTCGTTGAGTTTGGTGGGGACGCCGGCGGAGGTGACGCGCCAGACTTCGCCGCCGGTGGTCGCAGCGATCAGGTCACCGCCGAAGACACCTGTGCGGTCCACGTAAAGCGAGCCGCGCATCAGGCCGTTGCCCGCGCCGGGCAGGTCGACCCAGGGGTTGATGATCGTGGCGCCGCTGTTGGTGATCCTGGCGATCTGGCCGTCGACGCCGTTGCCGGTGAACAAGTCACCGACGGTGAAGCCGCCGACTGCGGCGCCGCCCTTGGCCGGTGAACGGACGGTGGCGATCTTGACTTCCTCGGTCAGGCCCGAGATGGTGCCGAATTGTGAGTGTGTACCGTCAGCCGCGACCAGTTCGAAGTTGTGTGGGAGTCCGCTGCTGTAATTGACGGACATCACCACTTTGTTATCCGGCTCGTAATAGTCGATGCCGATGGGGTTGTTGAACGTGGTGGAAATCTGCGTCAGCGTGATCGCGTACGCCGGCGTCGTCAGGCCGGCAAGCGCGATAGATACCCCTAAAGTTCGCTGATAATCCTTCATTATCACGGCTCCTTTTCCCTATGTTCAAAGATGTGCTGTTGTCAAACAGATAATGCCTTGCCTCGTTGGTCGCGGCATGCTCAGAAGCAATGCTTCAATGGTTAAGGACTTCAATCTGCTACATGCGGTAAGGTTCTGCTAACCGGTATATCCGACTTGCTGCCCTCGTTGCCAAAAATACCCCCCAATTGAGACCCTGGCAAGTATTTTTTCTCAATATTTCAGGCATTTTTCTCGGCATCCCCGACCCTTGGACCTCGCTCGTTCTTCCTAAGCTTCCAAGATCATTGCTTCTCGGGTGTGATCCCGATGCACGAAAATGGTCTTCTTTGTTGTCGTGTTACTCCAGGCGGTTTCATTGCCCCCCTCTCCTGGGTTGGGGTGAGGGATGGAACGGTGATTTTACAGGGGTTTCACCCCTCACCCCGCCTCTCCCCAAAGGGGAGAAGGGTTTTGAAACCGATTTTTCAGTTTTTCTTGTCGGTGTCGTGGCCTGTGGCCGGAGTCACTGACCACGGGAGTGCCTTCGAGCCCGATCACGATCGGAACACGAAATACACCGCGCCGAGCAGGCACAACGCCGCCCAGAGGTAGTCCAGCCGCACCGACTGCTTCATGTAGAACATCGCGAACGGCACGAACACCGAAAGCGTGACAACCTCTTGAAGGATTTTCAGTTGAGGCAGGCTCAGCTGCGTGTATCCGATCCGATTCGCGGGCACCTGGATCAGGTACTCGAACAGGGCGATACCCCAGCTGACGATCGCCGCGACGTACCAGGGCTTGGCGCTGAAGTCCTTCAGGTGCGCGTACCAGGCGAACGTCATGAAGATGTTGGAACAGGCCAGCAGCAGCGCGGTCTGAACGATCACGGGCATGGTCGGGTCCTCGTTATGCTCGGGGGCCGGATGGAGATCAATCTGCGGTGGTGGGACTGGGACATACGGATGAACAGGCGGGCCTTCGCCAGGACCGCAAAGCGTGGAGCAGCTGCTCCAAGTCGTTGTCCTGCAGGTCCGCCCGCAGGCTGACGCGCACACGGGCTTTACCGCGAGGTACTGTAGGCGGGCGGATCGCCGGGGCGAACAAGCCCTCGCGCCGAAGATGCTCCGATAAATCTAACGCGGCTTGAGTTTCGCCGACGACGATTGGGATGATTGGCGTGGGTGGGGCGGCGATAGACGAACGATCAGCCTCAAACAAGCCCGTGTGTCGTAATTCGTCGCGCAGCGTCGCCACCAGATGGCTTAAACGTTCCCTTCGCCAGGGCTCATCGCGGATCACGTCGAGCGCAGCGGCGATCGCGGCGGCTTGTGCGGGTGGGGCAGCGGTGGTGTAGATCAGCGGCCGGGCGCGGTTGACCAGCGTCTCGATCACCTCGGTACAGGAGGTGACGATCCCCCCCAGTCCCCCCAGGGCTTTGCTGGCGGTGCTGATGACGATATCGACGCGGCTCTCGACGCCCTGCAGCTCGCCTAGGCCGGCGCCCGTGGGGCCGAGCACTCCTGTGCCATGGGCTTCATCCACGACGAGGATCGCGTCGTAGCGGTCCGCCAAGTCGCACAACGCGGGCAGGTCTGCCACATCCCCATCCATCGAGAAAACGCTGTCGGTCACGATGAACCTGCGGGCGGCGCGACCGGCGGCCGATGATCGTCGCGTGGCTTCGAAGTGCTCCCTCAAGAGCCGGGCGAGCTTGTCGGTCCGCAAGTGGGGATAGACGCGAACCCGGGCGCCGCTCAAATGGGCAGCATCGATCAGGCTGGCGTGATCGAGTTTGTCGAGGCAGATCAGATCCCCCGGCTGCGCCAAAGCGCCGAGCACCGTGAGGTTCGCCACGTATCCCGTCGGCAGCAGGATCGCTGCTTCGGCATGCTTGCCACGATGCCCCTTAAGATCGGACGGTTCCAAAAGAACAGGTTCAACTCCACGGCAAGTTCGCCCAAAAAACCGACGCCATACCCTAACTCGCACACCTTAAATCCCGTCATTTCCAATTTAGCC
>JAJUHR010000296.1 GCA_029267795.1 Planctomycetota bacterium | reverse complement strand
GCAAGCCGCTGATCGAGAACTTCCCGTCCTCGCTCGTGACCGCGTGGAAGGGGTGGTCGAACACCCAGCAGAACGTGGTCATCCACGGGTGCACATCGCACTTGATAGGGAACCCGGGCTCGGCTCGCCGGAACACCAGCGTGTCCTGCATCCCCTGGGCAGGTTGCGCCACGTTGAACGTGGGGTTGGCGACGGGAAAGCCGTGGATATTATGCAGCGTGGCATCCCCGTTACGGATGACCACGGGCTGCCCGACCATCGCGGCGAACACTCGCGGTCGGTAGGTACATTGGACCTGCTCCACCACCACGGGGGCTTGGGGTGGCTCAAACGCCCGATCCGCTAGGCCTTGCTTGATGTACACCACCACGTTCCGCAACGCGCCCTCGGGACCGACGACGATATCCTCCGGCAGGCTGGGTTTGGCTTGGTGGCTTTGGCAACCCGGGTCCGCGGACATGTTGATCGGGCGCCGTTTCGGGGGCTTGCCAATTAAAGTGACCTCCCCCATGACCGCCGCGCTTTCCGAACCCCCGGAAGGTGTCGCTGCCTCGACTCGCACCCCTTCTGCGGTTGCCGCTTGTGGACTCCCTAGACCCACGGCGGCCGTCAGGACCGCCCCCACGAATAAAAGTTGCACTCGGAACATGATCGAAACCTCCCGGATAGGGCCCAAGGGTTACTCCGCCGCTCGCAACGCGCGACCCAAGCTCGAGGTGGAAACCTAAAGCCTGTCATTTTTCTGATCTAGGCAAGGCTCAGTCCGAACCAACCGCTGCTTGGCATTGTTATTCGGCTCGGCCGTGACATGGTGCAATTTCGGGCCGCCAATTGCGAAGCTTTAGATTTTGCCAGGGGTGCGGGTGATTCTTATGATCGTGGGCCTGCGATGGTTCGACCATGACTTCCTACCGACACCCACCGAATCACCGGGCTTGGGTCCGAAGGGCGCGAGTCGTCGCGGTGGCTTTCGCTTCGGTTATTAGCCTTGACATCCTGCCACACCAAACCCTTTACGGACAGGACAGCTATACGCTTACCGGTGGCCAGTGGCAGCGACAACCCGCTGAACAGAGCACCCCCGCTCAGCGCGAGCTGATGGAGGTCCGCCGCGCCCTGGCGGAGGATCGTTACAAGGACGCCAAAAAGCTCGTGGACGCGTGGATCGAGCGCTACCCCGACGACCCGCTGGCGCCCGAGGCCTACCTGCTGCGCGGCGACGCGAAGGTGGCGCAGCGCAACTACTACGACGCCCTTTACGATTACGAGTACCTGATCCGCCAATTCCCCGCCTCCGAGCACTACCACACCGCCCTGGACCGTGAATTCCAGGTCGCTCGGCTGTTCGCCAAGGGCGTTAGGCGCAAATTCCTCGGGCTGCCGATCATCCCCGCCAGCGGAGAGGCCGAGGAACTATTCATCCGCATCCAGGAACGGGCCCCGGGCAGCGACCTGGGAGAGGCAGCCAGCCTCGCGCTAGGAGATTTCTATTTCGACCGGGAGGAGATGGAGCACGCCGCGGAAGCCTACGACCTGTTCCTGACCAACTACCCGCGCAGCACCCACCGCCAACACGCCATGCTCCGCCTGATCCAGGCGAGCCTGGCGCGCTTCAAGGGGCCTCACTTCGATTCCAGCGGCTTGATCGAGGCGGCCCAGCGGGTCAAAGAGTTTAAACGCGACTTTCCCGTGGCCGCCGCCGAGGCCCAGGCCGACGCGATCATGACCCGGATCGAGGATGCCCTGGCCACCAAGGACTACCAGAGCGCCCGCTGGTACCAGGGCCGGGGCGAAACCTCCAGCGCCGCATACCTCTACCGGCGTCTGATCCGCCAATACCCACAAACCGCGGCCTCCCAGCGCGCGATCGATCGACTCGAAGCCATGGGCTACCCCGTCGTGGTTCACCCCCCAGAAGAGAAGCGGAACAATCACAATCGGGACGCCGCCGGCGCAGCCGCCCCCGAATCGGTTCATACGCCACCCGCTTCCTCGGAGCCGTCACCTTGATGGGTTGGATCAGGGGATC
Source organism: Planctomycetota bacterium (assembly GCA_029267795.1). Classification (GTDB taxonomy): domain Bacteria; phylum Planctomycetota; class Phycisphaerae; order Phycisphaerales; family Phycisphaeraceae; genus JAJUHR01. The sequence continues at coordinate 1,166 of JAJUHR010000296.1, read as the reverse complement.
ACGGTTCGCGGGTAGGCTGCGGGCAGCCTGCCGCGTTCGGCGGCCGATGCCTCGGGCAACCCCGTGGGCGTGGGTGCCGCCTCAGGTCGCAGCGATCGCCCTGCTGGTCGGGACGCTTGCCGGTTGCGGCTACGAATCCCACGAGCTTTTCCCTCAAGACGTGCATACCATAGCAGTGCCCATCTTTCAGAATCGGACCTTCTACCGTGGGGTGGAGTTCGACCTGACCGAGGCACTGGTCAAACAGATCGAGCTGCGGACGCCTTACAAGGTGACCGACCCAGGCAGGGCCGATACGATTATCCAGGGCGCCGTGGTCCGGGTCGATCAGCGGCGGCTGAGCCGCCGGGCTCAGGGCGGTGTGCCACAGGAGTTGGAGGTGGAGATTACCGTCGACTTCGAGTGGCGCAACCAGACCACCAGCGAGGTGCTGCGGCAACGGCGAGGGTACACCGCTGTCGGCAGATACGTGCCGACCGATCCCGTCGCGGAGCCCTTCGAGGTGGCCCAACACGCAGCGGCCCAGAGATTGGCAGAAGATATCGTGTCGATCCTCGCTGCAGATTGGTAAGTAGTATCAATGGGTGGGTGGGGCCCGCGGCACCCCTGCTGCGGCTACAAAGGGGGACGGCCTTGGGGTTTTTTGGACCGCGGGGCGTTAGGTGTGGGGCGGGAACCAGCCGATAAAAGGTGGAACAACGCCCCAGCCCCACGAACCCAAGATAGAGGTGGTCGCTTTCACAGGCCCACAGGAGGTCTCAGGAACCGTTGATGCGGATTCAGAGCAGGAACAGCAAGAAGAATAACGGCACCGTGGGTCGCGACGCCACGAACTTATCGCACCCCTTTGGTTCGAGGGTTCCTGGTGAACCGGGTCAGGGTGGCGGGGGTTCTGGGGGGTCCGGTGGTTCCGGGCCCGGCGGTACTCCCGGCGGTTCCGGGGGGGCCGGAGGCTCGGGGCGGCCTCCCAACAAGCCGCGCGGCCCGCAGAACCTGATGTCTCGCGGTGCCTTGGGTTGGCTTGTCCTCGGCGGGCTGGGCATGCTCATGGTGGTGCTGATGAGCAACGCGCAGCACCACGCGATGTCCATTACCTGGAAGGAATTCCTCAACTACGCCCAGCAGGGGGCGTTCAAGGAAGGCGTGGTGGTCGAGGACGACCGGAT
>JAJUHR010000015.1 GCA_029267795.1 Planctomycetota bacterium | reverse complement strand
GGGGGCGCTGCTGGACAAGGACTTTCTGTTTCAACAGCGGGTGTGGTTTTTGAGCAGGACGCCGTCGATCGACGGGGTCACCGCGTCGGGGGACAACATCTTTATTGAGCACAACGAGGGCCGGATTTGGCGGATCAAGCCACGGGTGAACCTGGCGGCGAACAAGTGGTGGATCAGCGACGAGATCCGGTATGGGTGGATGTTTGTGCACAGCGAGCGGCGGCTGCGCACACCGATGCGGATGCAATACGGGGCTCAGACGGAGACGAACTGGCAGCGGGCGTATGAGGAGGTGCGGGAGCGGTTCGCGGGGATCGTCGCGGAGAAGGGGCTGGGGAGCCTGGCGGTGCTGGTGAGCCCGATGCTGCCGTGCGAGGAGGCGTATCTGCTGGGGAGGTTGGTGCGGGGGCTGGACGGGGGGGCGGTGCTGGGGGTTGGGCCGATCCCGCGTGTGGGGGAAGATAAGACGTTCCCGGGCGGGTACACGGTTTATGCGGAGAAGTGTCCGAACAGCCGGGGTGTGCGGCGGGCGCTGCAGCTGCTGGGCGGGGAGGTGCTGGGGTTCGAGGAATTCATCGCGAAGGTGGGGGGGAAAGGATCTGCGATTGGCGGAGTCCTGCTGACGGGCAACTACCCGGGTGCGTGGACCGATGGGGCGCTGGCTGGGGCGTTGGGCAGGAAATTCACGGTGCTGATCGACACGCTGCCTAATGGGGTGAGCGCGAAGGTAGACGTGTTGTTGCCGGGGGCGACGTGGGCGGAGAAGTCAGGGACGTTCGAGAATGCGGGGGGGCGGCTGCAGAGCTTCGAGCGGGCGATCCCGGTGTTGGAGGGCCCCAAGCCGGAGGGGCAGGTCGCGCTGGACTTGATGGCGGTGTGCGGGCTGTGGGGGCCGAGGAGTTACGACGCAGCGGCGGTGCGGGAGCAGAGGGGGGGGGCGTTCACGTCCGAGGTGCATCATCCGCAGGCGCACGAGGTCCGCGAGCCGGACATGCAGTACGTGGAGCTGTGAGGTGGATCGGCGGATGGCAAGCAAGCCGCGGGTCGCGGTCTGTGGGGTCTTTGTCGATTTCGGTGTTTGCAGCGGAGGGAACAGTATCCTGCTTAGACGATGGAGTTGACGGTAGCTCAACTGGCGGAGCGGATCGGCGCGGAGGTCCGCGGCGACGGGTCGGTCGTGGTGGAGCGGTGCGCTGGGTTGGAGGAGGCTGGCCCGCGCGACGTGAGCTTCCTGGCCAACCCGAGGTACGCGCGGCTGCTGACGCAGACGCGTGCCGGGGCGGTGATCGCCTCGGCGCAGGACGTGGCTGGCGCGGCGGGCCGGACGTTTCTGGTCGCGAAAGACCCGTACTATGCGTTTCGGCAGGCGATGGTGCAGCTGCACGGGTTTCGCCGGCACCCCGAGGCGGGGGTGAGCCCGCAGGCGTTCGTGCACCCGACGGCGCAGGTCGGCCCGGGGTGCTGCATCCAGCCGATGGTGTACATCGCGGAGGGGGCGCGGGTCGGTCGGCGGTGCGTGATTTACCCGCATTGCTACATCGGGCCGGGGGCGGTGTTGGGGGAGGATTGCGTCCTGTTCCCGAACGTGACGGTCTACGACGGCTGCGTGCTGGGCGATCGGGTGACGCTGCACGCGGGGTGCGTGATCGGGCAGGACGGGTTTGGGTATGCCACGCATGGTGGGGAGCACCACAAGATCCCGCAGGTGGGCAACGCGGTGGTCGAGGACGACGTGGAGATGGGGGCGGGTTGCACGGTGAACCGGGCGACGGTGGGTTCGACGCGCATCGGCAAAGGGACGAAGTTCAGCGACCTGGTGGCGATCGGGCACGGGGCGGTGGTTGGGCAGCACAACCTGCTGGTGGCGCAGGTGGGTATCGCGGGGTCGGTGAAGACGGGGGATTACGTGGTGATCGGCGGGCAGGCGGGCCTGGCGGGGCATTTGAAGATCGGCGACCTGGTACAGATCGCGGCGAAGGCGGGGGTGGTCAACGACCTGCCGGCCAAGGGTCAGTACGGTGGGCAGCCGGCGGTCCCGCTGACGCAGTTGAAGCGGAGCGTGCTAGCGCAGGCGCGGTTGCCGGAGATGATCCAGGAACTGCGTGAGCTGCGGCAGCAAGTGGCGCGGCTGGAGGCGGAGTTGAAAGCCAAACCCGCGGGGTGATCCTTGGCGACGGCTTCGAGGCGGTGGGGCGTTATTTAACCATTGCGGCGGTCAACTTTGACGAGCTGGGATTCGCCATCGAGGCCAGCGGGGTGCTGGCGGGCGGTTGCGGCACGCGCAGGTACGAATAGCTGGGTTCGATGAGGGTGATCGGCTGGCGGTGAGCGGTGCAGCCCGTGAGCAAGGTTGCGACGGCGGCCAAAGCCAATACCAGTATGTGTCTGGTGAGGCTCCCCATTGAAATGTGCGACCCCCTCTGCGGCGGGAAAGCCCCGAGCGGCCGTTGACCGAGCACGCCCTTGGGGACGCAGGGCCCGCATTCCCTATATCGGTTTCCATAACATTCGGGTTCATAGTCGGGAAGGCGCGTGTGAGGGATTTCTTGGAGGGGGGGCGATTTTGTAACAGTTGCGCTCGCGAGTTGGTTCGTACGGGCAGGTCCCCGATCAGATATCGGTCGGGCCTCAGGGTTGACAGATGCAGCGGAGCGGGGGTACATCCGGTGGTGCTGTCGAGCGGGCCGGAGGTCGCGATGCGTAGGGATGCGAGGGGCCAGTTGTTGCTGTTTGGGGAGGTAGGGCTGTGCTCGGCCGCGGAGCCGACGGGGCGCCTCTTCAGCTGGCGGCCGGAGCGGGAGGGGGTGGGGCTACGGATGTGCGTGCTGGGCAGCGGCTCGTCGGGCAACTGCACGGTGGTGCAGCGTGGTGGGTCGGTGATGCTGATCGACGCGGGGTTCGGCCCGCGGGCCACGGCCCGACGGTTGGGCGGCACGGGGATCGGCTTGGAAGACATCGGCAGCGTGTGCTTGACGCACCTGGATCGGGATCACTTCGATCCGGCGTGGGTGGGGACGTTCGTGCAGAGGCGGGTCCGCGTGCACGTGCTGCGGCGGCACGTGGGAGAGCTGGAGCGGATCGGGGCGGCGGGTCCGTTGTGGCGGGCGGGGCTGCTGGAGGAGGTGGAGGAGCGTCCGTTCGAGCCGATCGCGGGGGTGTGCGCGCTACCGGTGGTGCTCCCGCACGACGAAAAGGGAACGGCGGGGTTTGTGCTGCGAGCGGAGGAGGGGAGCATCGGGTACGCGACGGACCTGGGGCACGTGCCCGAGTGGTTGATCGAACATTTCGCGGGCGTGAGCGTGCTGGCGATCGAGTGCAACTACGACCCGGAGCTGCAGCGGGGCAGCGCCCGGCCGCGATTCCTGAAGCGGCGGGTCATGGGCGGGGCGGGTCACCTGTCGAACCAGCAGGCGTTCGAGGCGGTTCGGCGGATCGCGGCGTGCAGCGTCCCCCGCGGGCCGGATCACATCGTGCTGTTGCACCGCAGCCGGCAATGCAATCACCCGGACCTGGTGCGGGGGCTGTTCGAGCGGGATGGGGATATCGCGCGGCGGCTGGTGTTGGCGGAGCAGTCGAGGCGGACGGGGTGGCTGGCGGTGGTGCCGACGGGCGTCGCGGGCCGTCAGCGTGCGCTGGTGAGCGGCTGAGGGTGCGGCGGCTGGCCGGTGGAGGGTGAGGCCGGCTGCAGCTGTGTCTGCGTGAGGGTCTGGTACACCTGGCAGCGCTGGAGGAGTTCGGCGTGGGTCCCCTGGTCGATGATCTGGCCGTCGGCCATGACGACGATCAGGTCGGAGTCGATCACGGTGCTGAGGCGGTGGGCGATGATGAACGTGGTGCGTCCGTGGCGGATCTGACGGAGGGCCTGGGAGATTTTGGCTTCGGAGTCGGCGTCGATCTGGCTGGTGGCTTCGTCGAGGATGAGGATGGCGGGGTTGCGCAGGACGGCGCGGGCGATGCACAGGCGTTGGCGCTGGCCTCCGGAGAGCCCTTCGCCGGCTTCGCCTAGCGCCGTCTGGTAGCCGTTGGGCAGTTGGCAGATGAACTCGTCGGCGTAAGCGATCTTGGCGGCGGCGACGATTTTTTCTATGGGCTCGTGCTGGCAGCCGTAGGCGATGTTCTGGGCGATGGTGCCCTGGAACAGGATGTTCTGCTGGGTGACCATGGCGATCTGGCGGCGGAGGCTGTGGAGGGTGACGCGGGCGGTGTCGAGGCCGTCGATGAGGATGCGGCCGGAGGCGGGCTCGAGCAGGCGTGGGAGCAGGCTCATGAGGGTGGTCTTGCCCGAGCCGTTGCTGCCGACGATCGCGACGGTTTGGCCGAAGCGGACGCGCAGCGATACGTCGCGGAGGGCGGGCCGGGCGGCGGCGGGATAGGTGTAGCTGACGCGTTCGAAGGCGATGTCGTGGCGGTGCCGGGGCAGGGGGGGGAGCTTGTTCGCCACCTCCACGGGGCGCGGCTCGACGGGGGCGGTAAGCACCTCGAGCATGCGTGCGGCGGCGGCGCTGGCCTCGTTGAAGCTGTTGTTGAGGCTGGACAGGGGCTTCAAGCTGGCGGCGGCGGCGGTGAGCGCCAGCAGGACGGTCATGAAGTGCTCTGGGGGGATGTTGCGGCGGAAGATGTACCAGCCGGCGATGCTGGCCACCGCCATCACGCCGAAGAGGCCGAGGGTTTCGATGATCGGGCCTGTGAGGGCGCGGGCTTGGCGGAGGCGCATCTCCTCGCGGAACAGGCCGCGGTTGATCTGGGCGAAGCGGCGGCGTTCGTAGCCTTCGGCCTGGTGGACCTTGACGACGCGGATGCTGCCCAGCGACTCGGTGAGGGTGGCGATCATCCGGCCGTACTGCTGCATCAAGCGTTTGGAGGCGCGGCGGATCTTCTTGCCGAACTTGCGGAGCAGCAGGGCGATGACGGGGGCGCCGACGCAGGCGATCAGGGTCAGGCGCCAGTCGATCCAGAAAGCCACGGCCAGGGCGGCGGCGCCGTTGAAGAGCTTGGAGATCCCCAGGCTCAGGATCGAGATGCAGCCCTTGCCCAGGGCGGTGGTGTCGGAGACGAAGCGGCTGGTTTTGTCGGCGTGGCCGCGGCGGATGACGTCGTCCATGCGGACGCGGATGACGTGCTCGAAGAGTCGCGCCCGCCAAGTCATGATGCCGCGGGCGACGACGGTGAGGGTGAGCAGCTCGTGGACGTAGCGGCCCAGGCTGCCGACGACGGTGAGCAGCGCGATCACGCCCATGACGGTCAGGAAGCCGAGGTAGGCGTCGGTGGGGACGCGGGCGAACAGCCAGGTGCCCAGGTCTTGCACCCACGGCGGGCGTGTCGGGTCGAGCAGGTGCTTTTCGATCAGGCCGCTTAAGGGCTGGCGCTGGCCCAGCAGCAACTGCAGGGTGGGGAGGATCATGCCCAGGCCGCTGCCGAAGCAAGCCGCGGAGACGATGGCCCCGGCGAGCGCCGCGGCGAGCAGGCGTTTGTACCGCAGGAAGATCGCCACGGCCTTCCAGAATGGATCGTGCAGGTTCAGCATGCCTGTCCTGGTTTAGACAGAATCTTAATCCCGATACGGCGGCGGCGCGCTTGGGGGTTCGCCGAGGCGGGCCAGCTCGTCGAAATACTGCGGGAAGGTCTTTTCGACACACCGGGGGTTGTTGATCACGATGCCGGGGGCGCGCAGGCCGACGATCGCCAGGCTCATCGCCATGCGGTGGTCGTCGTAGGTGTCGATGCTGGCCGGGGTGATCTGGTGGTTGGGCGGGGGGTGGATGGTCAGGTCGTCGTTGACGATGTCGACGCGGGCGCCGAGCTTGGTGAGCTCGATGCGCAGGGCCTCGAGGCGGTCGGTTTCCTTGACGCGCAGGTTGCCGACATTGCGGATGGTGGTCGGGCCGTGGGCGAACAGGGCGACGGCGGCGAGGGTCTGGGCCATGTCGGGCATGTTGTTGAGGTCGACGTCAATGCCTCGCAGGGGCTGGCCGGCCGGCGGGGCCATGACGGTGACGAAGTCGCTGCCAAAGACCAGGCCCGCGCCCATGCGGTGCAGGACATCGGCGAAGCCCACGTCGCCCTGCAGGCTGCCCTTGCCGAGGCCTTCGATGGTGCAGGCGCTGTTGGGGAGGAGGGCTGCCGCTGCGAGGAAGTAGCTGGCGTTGGAGGCGTCGGGCTCGACGAGGTAATCCAGGCTGTGGTACCGGCCGGGCGGGACGTGGACGTGGCGTAGCGGCTCGTCGGTTTGGGCGGTGACGCCGAAGCGCCGCATCAGGCCGAGGGTCATCGCGACGTAGGGTTTGCTGGTCACTGGGCCGGTGAAGCGGAGGGTCAGTCCGCGTTGACAAGAGGGCGCGACCTGCAGCAGGGCGGAGATGTACTGGCTGGAGAGGGTTGGAGGCATGTCGAGCTGGCCCCCGGTCAAGCCTGTGCCATGGACGCGCAGGGGGGGGAAGCCTTCGCGCTCCAGGTAGTCGATGCGGGCGCCGAGGCAGCGTAAGGCGTCGACGAGTTGGCCGATGGGGCGCTGGTGCATGCGTTCGACGCCGCGGAGCACGTAGGCGCCCTGTCCGAGGCAGCAGGCGGCGGTCAAGAAGCGCATGACGGTGCCGGCGTTGCCGACGTGGAGGTGGACGGGCTCGAGCGCGGGCGGGAGTCGTCCGTTCTGTCCCGTCACGCGGATTTCAGAGCCATCGTCGCTGGGCCTGCAAGAGATGCCCAAGGCACAGAGGCTGTCGTACATCCGCTGGGTGTCGTCGGCCAAGAGGGGGCGGCGGACGACCGATTCGCCGTCGGCCAGGGCGGCCAGCAGCAAGGCGCGGTTCGTCAGGCTCTTCGACCCCGGAGGGCGAAGTCTGGCGCGAAACGGCCCGATGGGCGAGATGGCGATGGAGTCGGTCAACGTTTCTTGATTTCCAAAGGCCGATCGTAGTTGGTGTCGCGGTGGGGCGTAAGACTGTTACGGTGCGGTGAGGGCCGGGGATTTTTGCCCTCGGCGGGGGCCTGCGGGTCGGCCGCGGGGCGGCGTGGGGTCACTCGGCTTTACGGAAGACCGCGACGATGTTCTCCACCGGGACGACGAACAGGCGGTTGTCACCCTCGAAATCGACCGGGATGGCGTCCTTGGGGTTGAACAGGACGCGGTCGTACTGCTGAATGGGGTAGCTGGAGTCGGAGGCGACCTTGGCGGAGATCGAGACGACGCGGCCGGTGAGCGTGGGGATCTCGATCTTGTCGGGCAGGTGGATCCCGGCCTTGGTTTGTTTCTTGTCCTGGTCCTTGCGGATCAGCACGCGCATCCCGATCGGTTCGACGGTTTCCAGGGAAGCGGGGCTGTGGGCGGGGTCTTTCATAGGGGTCATTCTAGGGGGCCGCGTGGCGGGGGATCAAAAGGACGCGGGCCGATCGGGGTTGTCTGGTTCGGGGCTGTGGCGCCGGGCGGAGCACGGGCCGGCGGGTAGCGGAAGGGGAGAGGGTTTTATGCGCCGTAGGGTCCCATGGGGTCGTACACCAGCCGGCAACGGTGCGGGCTGGCGCCGTGTTCGTCGAAGAGCAGCAGCTCGTTGAAGCCCGTCGTTTTCAGCCAGGGCTCGGGGAGGTAATAGCGCTTTTGGGGCGGGACGAGCTTGCCGGTGTGGGTAGAGATGAAGTATCGGCCGGCGTTGTGGCCGTTGATGTAAAGCTGACCCTTGGTCATGCCCACGGGTTCGAGCCAAAGGGGGGTATCGGTCCGCGTGACCACGAAGTTGCAGCGATACCAGCGGGGTTGCGCAGCGCCTTTGCGGCGCAGGGGTTCGAAGCGGTCGGTCGCGGGGAGCGACCAGGGGGCGAAAGCCCACGTGGCTTTGGCGGTGAGGTTGTCGGTCACCTGGTAAACCCGCAGGTGGGAGGAGAGTTTTTTGCCCGGCAGTGAGACGGGGTCGAATTTGCCGAAGAGCGCCAGCTTCAGCTCATTGGTGGAAGCTTTGAGGTGGTCGGGCCAGTGGAGCACGAGCCGGGCGAAGCCGGCGGTCAGCACGGGGTCGTAGACGCCCACCGGGTGGTTGTTGATCAGGAGCATCGTGCGCCAAGGGAATTGATCGAGGTCGACAATCACGGGGTTGCGGCCGATGGGCTTGATCGACCAGACCAAGGCATCAGAGGGGGGTTGCTCGCCCCAGCGGACGTGCGCGAGAAACGGCTTGAATGCGAGCAGGTCTGGGGCTTTGCCCGGCACGATCTTCGGTTTGCCGAGTGTGAGCGGTTTGACCTTGTAGAGGTGCCCGAACAACCCTTTGTTTTCGCCCATCAGCCAGCCTTCGTTGAACCGACCGAGGTTGTCGGCCAGGGCCACGAGGTGTTTGTCGAGCGTGAGGGTTTGGGGGTCGAACTGGGCGCCCGGGCCGTGGCCGAGGACCGCGATGAGTTGGGCGTTGCCATAAAGGTGCAGGCGGTCGCCGGCCTCGGGTGCGAGGACGGCGGCCTTGACGGTGGAGGGCAACGACAGGCGGTACCAGCCGTAGCCGTAGTCGCACTCGAGGGCTTCGAAGCTGGCGGGGCCTTCGAGGCCTTGGTAGGCGGTGGAGGAGCCGTCGAGCAAGTCGGTGAGGGTGGCCTGCTGCCAGTTTTTCAGGCGTGGGGCGGCGGCGCGTCGCGGCGGCGTGGGGGCGAGCTTGCTGACCCGGCCGTCGTGCGAGACCAAGATGGGGTGCCGCCAACCTTCCAGGGGAAGGGGTTGGTCGTGTTCGTCCAGGCCGGCGCAGCCGACGATCAGGCCGTCCGGTCCAGCATAGGTGGCGTCGACCTGTTGGGTGTTGAGCACGACGAGGGTGAGGTTTTCATGCTGTTCCACGGCGGGGGTTTGGCCGGTCGGCACGGTGAGGCGTGCGGTGGCGTTGTTGACGCAGACGACGCCGCGGGAGCCGGGCGGCCCGAAGAGCACGAGGGCTCGATCGGCGAGGAAGGCCCAGGGGCGGAGGTTGGTGTAGTTAAGCCTGGCGACGCCGCCGAGGGGGCAATCGAGCAGGAGCCACGCAACGCGGTCGGTGCCGATAGGCACGGGCAGGGTTAGGCCGTTGGGCAGGAGGAGGTCGACGTGGTCTTTGGCTGGGGCGTGTGGGAGCTGGAAGAGGAAGACCACGTCGCCACGGGAGCCGCGTTGGTGGACGATCGCGAGGCTGTGCCCGGTGTTGTCGAGGTTGGGGATGGCGGGCTGGTGATCGGGGTCGAGGTGGCAGAACGTGCTGGCGAACTGGCTGGCAAAGGTGCACAGGCGTTTGGTGGCCAGGTATTTCGGACCGCGGCCGCCGGCTTCCAGCAGCGGGGCGTCGTAGCCGTAGGTGGTGGCGACAAAGCCTGCGCGGGAGGAGAGCGTTCGGCCGCCGTGGAAGGCGAAGTTGGTCCCGCCGTGGAACATGTAAAGGTTGAACTGAGCGCCGACGGCGAGGATGCTCGCCAGGCGGTGCAGGAGCTGGCCGTCGTCGAGGTGGCGGCGGTGTTCGTGGCCCCACTGGTCGAACCGGCCGGACCAGCAGTCGGCGACGAGGCGGGGGGCGTGGCTTTGCACGACCCGGAGCTGCCGCAGGTCGCCGGCGAGGCGGGACTCGCTGTTCCAGCAGGTGAACGTGCCGTCGACGCGGTTCCAGAGGTTGTTGGACTCGGTGATCGGGACGGTGCAGCCGGTTTCGCGCAGGTACCGGATGATCTCTTCCATGTATCCCTGGACTTGCTGGGGGCTGTCGCAGAACCAAGCGTTCTCGGCTTGGACGAGGACGATCGCGGCGTCTTTCGAGGGGTGGTCGTGCGTGGCGTCGGTCATTTGCAGGTCTTTGACCCGGTCCATGACCGCGGCGAGGTAGCGTGCGCAGGCTTCTTTGAACGGGCCGTTGGCTTGTCGCAGCTGCGCGGATTTAACGCGGTGGAGCCACGGGGGCAGGCCGCCGAAATCCCACTGGGCGCCGACGTAGGGGCCGGGGCGGAGGATGCAGTAGAGCCCTTCTTCGCCGACGGTCTGAACGAAGCGGCGCAGGTCCAGGTCGCCGTCGAAGCGGAAAGCGCTGGGCCGCGGTTCGTGCACGGCCCAAAAGACGTGGGTTTCGATGCAGTTGAGGCCGGCCTGCTTGGCGGCGCGGATGCGGCTGCGCCACAGGGCTTGCGGCACTCTCGCGTAATGAATCGCCCCGCTGACCAGCCAGATACGCCGGCTGCCGATCATCAAGGTTTGACCGTCATACCTGACCGTGGGCATGAGGGCTCCGGATGGTTTCGGGCTCGGGCGTCGAGCAGCCTCAACATAGGCTGTAACGATCGGTCGTGCAATCGGGCTGCAGCCCCTCCGAGGCGATGGTTGTTCTGCTGGGGCCGAGGCGGCTGCGTGACCCTGGGGGTTATCGGCCGAGGCTTGGTTACGGGGTGTGATCGTCGGCGAAGAAGGGCTTGATGGGCTGCGAAATGGCGCCGGCGCCGACGTCCCAGACGAATTTCCCGGGTTGGAGGACTAGGCCGGCGGCGTTGGTCGGGTTCCAGTTGCCGGCTTTGGCGCCCTCGAGGACCGAGCGCAGACGGGTTTCGAGCTCGGCCTGTTGGTCGGCAGGCAGGTGTTCCGGATCGAGGGGGAGGTCGCTGAAGTAGATCGGGTTGTGGTGGGTGATGCCGTCGGCGGGGCCGACCACTTGGCGGCGCCAGTACGAACGATCCAGCGGGATCACCGAGGGTGTGAGGGCGGGGGGCAAGCCCACCGATGGGGGCGTGGGTTCAGAAGGATAGTCGGTGCGGCCAGGGGGAGCGGTCGGTACGGTGGAGTCGGGTTGGTGTTCGGCTGCGGCTTGAGCGGCCGGTGGCGCGGCTTGGTGGGAAGAGGAAGCGGGATCGGGTTCGGTCTGGAATTTCGGCTGGTCTTCTTCGAGGACCTTGTAGTTCTGCTCTTCGCCGGGGCCGGCGCAACCGAATGCGCCCCCGAGCCAATACACGATCGTCATCCAAAACACGATCCATAAGGTTTTACGGTTCATGCAAGCGCTCCCTCGACCGGATGGGGAAAGAGGTGCCCGCATGATAATCGCCTGGGTGGGGCAGCACAAAGTTCGGGCTTTGAGACCGGTGGGGGGGGCGGGCTTGCAAGGCCGGGGGTCATTCGGTGCCCGCGACGACCGCTGGCGGTATGGCGGGCTTTCGGAGGAGGCGACGTCGCAGCAGCGCCGGCCCGAATCGGGCGGCGATCAGGAAGAGGGCGATGGAGAGGTTGTTCATCAGCCAATCATCGAAGGCGGCGGATCGACCCGGGACGATGGCTTGGTGCCATTCCTCAGCGGTGGCGATCAAAGCGGTGGCGACGCCGGCGAGGACGAACCGGTTCCCCAAGGCTTTGGCGACCATGACCGCCAGCAGGCCGTAAACAGAGAGGTGGCCGAGCAGGTGGATCGTTTCGTCGTCGATCCCCAAGAAAGAGAACTCCTTCGAGAGGATGCTGGCCCCGAAGTACAAGAACGCGAAGACGCCGGCGGCGAGAAGCCCCGTGGCCCAACGCCAGGTTGATGCAAAGGAAAAGCGGGTGGCATTTAGGGATAGATTGCTCATGTTCGTTCGGCGAGATCGAAGGTCCGGCTGAGAGAAACAACTCACGTGCCCCTTTAGGGGTGTCAGCGTTTAAGTTGCTGAATTCAATTGAGATGTGTGTGGATGGGTGCGATTGTTCAATGAAGGGGCTGGGACGGAGGTGATGATTGGAGGCAACATGTGTGGCGTTTGGGGGCGCTTGGGGCGCCGCTCGATGCGAAGATGAGGATAAGTGCGTTTGGCGTACAGGCTGGGAAGGGTCGCGGAGGATGTTTTGCTGGTTTGGGGCTGTTTGATTACATTCGAAAGTTTTGATCCTGCCCGGTATCGGGGTGAGGTGTCATGGAAGAAGCGATCGCAAAAGCAGCCACGCTGGTCGAGGCGTACGAGTACATCCGCCGGTTCGACGGCAAGGCGGTGGTGGTCAAGATGGGCGGGTCGATCATGGACGACCCCAAGGCGATGCAGAGCCTGGTTCAGGACGTCTGCTTTATGCACGCGGTCGGCATGAGGCCGGTGCTCGTGCACGGGGGCGGCAAGAGCATCACGGAGCAGATGCAGGCCGCGGGGATCGAGGCGCAGTTCGTGCAAGGGCGGCGGTACACGGATGAGCGCACGCTGGCGATCGCGGAGCACGTGCTGGTCAACCAAGTCAACAAGCAATTGGTGGAGATGATCAATGAGCTGGGGCCCCGGGCGATGGGGCTGCACAGCCTGGGCAGCTGCGTGGTATTCGCGAAGAGATTGTTTTTTGAGCTGGCTGAGTCGGGCGGTGGCGACAGCGGCCCGAGGGCGTCGGGCAGGGGGCCAGCCGTCGAGTCGCCCAAGCGGAAGATCGACCTGGGATTCGTGGGGGAAGTGGAGTGGGTGAACGGGAATCTGATCAAGGCGTTGTTGGAGGCCCGGTACATCCCGGTGATCGCGCCGATCTGCCGGGACGCGGCCGGGGGGAAGCTGAACGTCAACGCGGACAGCGTGGCGGGGTACGTGGCGGCGGCGATCCGGGCGGAGAAGCTGGTTCTGGTGTCGGACACACATGGCATCCGCACCTCGGACGACCCGCAGAGCCTGTCTTCGAGCTTGACCAAGGCCCAGATCGAGGGGCTGATCGAGCGCGGGGTGATCACGGGGGGGATGCTGCCGAAGGTCGAGGCGAGCATCACGGCGCTCAAGGCCGGGGTTTCCAAGGCGCACATCATCGACGGGCGGATCCCGCATTCGCTGATGCTGGAGGTGTACACCAAGAGCGGCGTGGGCACCGAGATCGTGTTGTAAGCGGGTGGCGGCTCCGTGGGCGCGGCTGGGATGTTGGTCGCGGCACGGGCCGCGGTGTTTATGGGCCAGGAGGGCTAGGGTCACGAGCATGCGGCACTTTCTGTCGATAGCCCAGGCGACGGGGGAGCAGCTGCGGCATGTGCTGGACGTGGCGCTGGAGCTGCGAGGGCAGCGGCGTCGCGGGGTGGCTCACCGGCCGGTGCTGGCGGGGCGGACGCTGGCGATGATCTTCGAGAAGCCGAGCCTGCGGACGCGGGTGAGCTTCGAGCAGGGCATGTTCGAGCTGGGGGGGCACGCGATCCGGTTGGGGCACGAGGAGGTGGGGTTGGGCGTGCGGGAGAGCCCGGCGGACATCGCCCGGGTGCTCAGCGGGATGGTGCACGGGATCATGGCGCGGGTGTACGAGCACCGCAAGGTGGTGGAGCTGGCCGGGGCCTCGGACGTGCCGGTGATCAACGCGCTCAGCGACGAGTCGCACCCGTGCCAGGCGTTGGCGGACGCGATGACGTTGATGGACGAGTTCGGGCGGGATCTGACGGGGCGGACGCTGGCGTTCATCGGCGATGGGAACAACGTGGCGCGGAGCCTGGCGACGTTGTGCGGCAAGCTCGGGATGCGCTTCGTGCTGGCCTGCCCGCAAGGGTACGAGCTGAGCCCGATGCTGGCCGATGACTTGCAGCAGGGGCTGCCCGCGACCGCACGGGTGGTGCGTGACCCGATCGAGGCTGTCAGGGAGGCGGACGCGATCTACACGGACACGTGGGTGTCGATGGGCCAGGAAGAACAGGCGGTCAAGCGCCGGGCGGCGTTCAAGGGGTACCAGGTGAACGCGTCGCTGCTGGCTGCGGCGCCGGCGTGGGCGGTGGTGCTGCACTGCATGCCGGCGCACCGAAACGTGGAGATCACGGACGAGGTGATGGACGGGCCGCGCAGCCGAGTGGTTCCGCAGGCGCACAACCGCTTGCACGCGCAGAAAGGGCTGCTGGCGGCGCTGCTGGGCGGCGTGTGAGGGAACCGGGCTCGGGGGATGAACGTAAGGACTGTCGAGGCGTTCTATGATTGTGCGGGGCGCAGCGGCTTGT
>JAJUHR010000286.1 GCA_029267795.1 Planctomycetota bacterium | reverse complement strand
GCCCTCCGCCGCCACAAAAACGCCAACCGCCCAAAGGATCGAAACCCGACGAACCATGCCTGCCGCACCCATGGGGTGTCTCCTTTTCCGTTTTTCGAAGGGTTGGGAGCCGCGGGCAGCCACCACCGAGCGAGCGTACGGGCTCGCGCCCGCAGACCCGCCCGTAGCCGCGAAATCTACCCCTTCAGCACGACATTGACCATCCTCCCCCGCGCCACGATCACCCTCTGCACGCGCTTGCCCTCCGTGGCGGCCTTCACCTTCTCATCGGCCAGCGCAGCTTGTTGGATCGCTTCATCGCCGGCCTCGGCGGGCACCCTGATCCTGCACCGCAGCTTCCCGTTGATCTGCACCGGGTACTCCACGTCCTCCTCGATCAGCATCGCCGGGTCGTAGCTCGGCCACGGCTCGTACGCCAGCGACCCGCGGTGCCCCAGCATCCCCCACAACTCCTCGCAGACGTGCGGCGCCATCGGCGACAGGCACAGCACCAAGCCCTCGGCCACCCGGCGCGGCACGGCGGGCAGCGGCACCAACTCGCTGTTGAGCTCGATCAGCGCCGCGATCGCCGTGTTGAAACTCAGCCGCTCCATGTCCTCCGTGACCTTCTTGATCGTGCGGTGCAGCAGCCGCGCCAGCTTCTCCGCAGGCGCATCCTCGCTGACGCGGACTCGCCCCGTCTGCTCGTCCACCAAATTACGCCACAGCCGGTGCAGGAACCGATGGATCCCGATGATGTCGCGCGTCCGCCAGACCTTCGATTGATCCAGCGGGCCTAGGTACATCTCGTACAGCCTCAGCGTGTCGCATCCATATTGTTCGCAGACGTCGTCCGGGGCGACCGTGTTCTTGAGGCTCTTGCCCATCTTCCCGAATTCCTGGGAGACCTCCTCGCCCCGATAGAAGTGCTTGCCGTCCTTCTCCTCGACCTCCTCAGCCGGCACGTAGACCCCGCGCCGGTCGGTGTACGCGTACGCCTGAATATACCCCTGGTTGAACAGCCGGCCGAACGGCTCCGGCGTCGACACCCACCCCAGGTCGTAAAGCACCTTGTGCCAGAACCGCGCGTACAACAGATGCAACACCGCGTGTTCCGCGCCCCCGACGTACAGGTCCACCCCACCGGCGTGCGGCTCCCCCTTGCCGGTTTTCCCACCCTTCCCGCTCATCCAGTACCGCTCCGCCTCGGCTCCAACCAGACGCTCGGCGTTGTGCGGGTCGCAAAACCGCAGGTAATACCAGCAAGACCCCGCCCACTGCGGCATCGTGTTCAGCTCACGCTGGTACTTCACCCCGTCGCGCTCCACGATCCGCCACGCCTCGGGGGCCCGGGCCAGCGGCGGATGGGGGGCCGCGTTGGGGTCGTCCGACGCCCTGGGCTTGAAGTCGTCCATCGGCGGCAGCTCCAGCGGTAGCTCCGATTCGTCCAGCGGGACCACCTCGCCCTGGGGCCCGTGCAGGATCGGAAACGGCTCGCCCCAGTAACGCTGCCGGCTGAAAAGCCAATCACGCAGCTTGTAATTCACACGCCGCCGGCCCAGGCCTTTCTTCTCCAGCCACCGGCTGATCACCCCCTTCGCCTCAGCCGTCGGCAGCCCGTCCAGCGACACCTCGTCATTAGCGGAGTGGACATTGAACCCCTCGTCCGTTACCGCCGCCCCGAGGAACTCGATCAATCGCCCTCGCCGCCCAGCCTCGATGAATTCGTTGATCCGCTGACCCGCCGTCGGCCCCAGCGCCTCGTTCCAGATCGACGAGATCGACCCGCGAGCCGACAGCCCCACCATGCTCGGGTCCTCCTGCTTCCGCTGCGTGGTGATCGTCGTCCACACCCGGTCGTAGTCGTTGCGCGACTGGTTCATGCACAGGCCGACAAAGTCCACCAGCATCTCGAACGACTTGTTGGGGGACTGGCCGTCGCGGTCGAACTGCAGGCAAAAAGCCTGCATCGCAGCCAGCGGCGGCGTGTGAACGACCTCGCGGATCGGCAGCCCGAACTGCCGGGCAAACTCGTAGTCCCGGTCGTCGTGGGCGGGCACCGCCATGATCGCCCCCGTCCCGTAACCCATCATCACGTAGTCGGCGATCCAGATCGGCAGCCTCGCCCCGTTGACCGGGTTGATCGCGTACCCGCCGGTGAACACGCCGGTCTTGGTCCGCGCCTCGCCACGCCGCTCCGCCTCGGTCTCGCTCTCAGCCTTGCGACGGTACTCGGCCACCACGCCACGCCGCTCCCCCGCCGTGACCGCCTCCACCAGCGGGTGCTCCGGCGCCAGCACCAGGTACGTGGCACCGAAGAGCGTGTCCGGCCGGGTGGTGTACACCATGACCGACTCGTCGCTGCCCTCGATCGCGAACCGCACCTCGGCCCCTTCCGATCGGCCGATCCAATTCCGCTGCATCAGCTTGATCGCCAGCGGCCAGTCGACCAGCTCCAGGTCCTCCAACAGCCGCTCAGCGTAGGCGGTGATCCGTAGCATCCACTGCTTCAGCGGCCGGCGGAACACCGGGTGATTGCCCCGTTCGCTGCGGCCCTCGTTCGTGATCTCCTCGTTAGCCAGCACCGTCCCTAGGGCCGGGCACCAGTTCACCGGCACCTCCGCCAGGTACGCCAGCCGCTGGCCGTCGATAAACCCCCGCCGCTCCTCCGCGCTCAGCTCGTACCACTTGCGAACCCCCACCGGCGGGCCGCCCAGCAAGTCCAGGTCCGGCGCCGAAGCCCACACCAGCTCCCCATCCGGCCCCACATAAACCCGCTCCGATTCCAGCAGGTGCACAAGGTCAGCGGTCGGCCGGGCTTGGTTCCTGCTCGGATCGAACCAGCTGTGGTACATCTGCAAAAAGACCCACTGCGTCCACCGGTAATACCCCGGATCGGTCGTCGCCAGACAGCGGTCCCAGTCGTAGCTCAGGCCCAGCCGCTTCAGCTGCCGGGTCATGTTCGCGATGTTCGTTTCCGTCGTGATCCGCGGGTGGACGCCGTGCTCCACCGCGAACTGCTCCGCCGGCAGCCCGAACGCGTCGTACCCCATCGGGTGCAGCACCGCAAACCCACGCATCCGCTTGTACCGGGCCACGATGTCCGTCGCGATATACCCCAGCGGGTGACCCACGTGCAGCCCCGCACCGGAGGGGTACGGGAACATGTCCAGCACGTAATATTTCGGCTTGCTCGGGTCGAACCCGCCCTCACCCGGGTTGGGTGTCTTGAAGGTGCCGTTCTCGGCCCAATAGTGCTGCCAGCGGCTCTCGATGGCGCCGAAGTCGTATTTCATGTTGGAAAGAAGATAGCCGAAAGG
>JAJUHR010000169.1 GCA_029267795.1 Planctomycetota bacterium | reverse complement strand
GCGGGCGGTGCTGCCCGGGTCCTCTTGGATCAGCAGCCGGGTTCGGCCGTCGAGCCCGTTGACCACGGTCATGTTGTCCATCATCTCCTGGCCCTCGTTGCCCTCGAGCAGGCGTTCGAGCACGCCGCCGGCGGTCGGGTCGCTGATGTCGCTGAACCGTAGCCGCCAGAGCCGACTCGTCCCGCCGTTGCTGGTCAGGGTCTCGGTGGTCAGGAAGTAAAAATCGTTGGGGTTGGTCGGGTCCCATGCGCCGTCTTCGATCCGGCGGAACTCGGTCAGGCCCGCCGCCTGCGCGTCGCTCTGCTGGGTAAACCCGGTGGTGTTCTCGACGTTGCCGAAGCTGACCATCGAGAAGCTCGCGCCGCTGGCGAAGCCGTTTTCATCCGGGGCCCCGGCCATCTTGATCCCGTAAAGTGTTCCGTTGGTCAGGCCGGCCCTTTCGATCTCGTTGCCCGTGGCCTGCTTGTCGCCGACGTAGACCCACAGCTCGCTGGGTCCCTCGGGGTCGGCTGCGGAGCCGGCGCCTTCACTGGTGAACTTCCGGCTGGCGTCGTCCAGGCCGATCACGACGGTCTTGTCCTGCGCCAGTGGGTTCGCGACCACGTTCTCGTACGACAACCGGCCCAGCCGCGGCAGCTCGTACGCGATGCCTACATTCGGGCCCGTGACGATCGTGCCGAGCGCCCGGCCGTAATCGTTCGCTGGGTTGGACGAGCTGGGGCCGGTCTCTTCCCCAGCCATGTAGATCCGCTCCGTGGTCCCCAAGCCGGTTGTTGGGTTGAAGAACGCGGTCGGAGCGGCCAGGTCAGCCGAGCAGAATCGGTTGAACGCCGTCGTGCCCGGCGCGTTGTAGGAACCCGTGGTCTTGTCCCACGTGAGGACGCTCTTGATCAGGTCCTCGCCGCTGATCACCTGTAGGTCGTTAGCGTCCTTCTTGATGGTCCATTTGGAGACGAAAGCCCCGATGCTGCCGTGAGCGCGGACCGCGCCGGCAGAGCTGCCGAGCTCGTGGTTGACCAGGAGCGTGAACGTGCCGTCGCCATTGTCGAGGGCGCCCATCCCGTCCGGGATGCCTGCTAGGCGGTAGACGCCGCCGCTGGCACCGGGGTAGGTTTCGTCACCGACGAAGCTCGACGAGAAGGGCACGCCTAGGGCATCGGCGCTGGGGCCGTTGCTGGCGATCGAAATGGTCAGCACCCCCGGCGCCACCGGGATGACGTACGGGGCCTGCTGGGTGCTCGGGCCTGCTGTTTGGCCCATGGCGCTGCCTGCTGTGATCGCCAGCACAGCAGGCAGCGGGACGGCTTTTTTGCTCCGAATCATGTTGCATCCTCCCAAAGAAGAGATGGCCTAGTCGTTGCCGCGGGTCGACGCGCCCGTGGATCGATGCCAAGTCATGGCAGCATCATTTCGAGGGGCGGTTAGCGGGCGGTTAGCGGGCGGTTAGATTGATATGGGTTGGGGTGGCGTGCCGTCTGTAGATCTGCGGATGGCGTATATTGGAGGGAGGATCGCAGGGCACCAATCCGACATTACCGCCATCGGCCCATCCCCGAGACCCCACTGGCATGGAATACTTGCTCGTTCCCCTGGCGGCGTTGTTCACCTCGGGCCTGACGCTGTTTACCGGGTTCGGGCTGGGCACGCTTTTGATGCCGGTGTTCGCGTTGTTCTTCCCGCTGGACCTGGCGGTGGCGATGACCGCGGTGGTCCACCTGCTGAACAACCTGTTCAAGCTGGCGCTGCTGGGCCGCAAGGCCGACGCGGGCGTGGTCTGGCGGTTCGGTGTGCCCGCGATCCTGGCGGCGCTGCTGGGGGCGGGCTTGCTGGTCTGGCTGTCGGATCTGCAGCCCCTGGCGACCTACCGGTGGGGCGGCCGCACCTTCGAGGTCACCCCGGTCAAGCTGACGATGGCTTGGTTGATGGTGGGTTTCGCCGTGGTCGAGGTTTTGCCTCGCTTTGAGAAGCTATCGTTCGACCGCCGGTACCTGCCGGTGGGTGGGGTGCTCAGCGGCTTCTTCGGTGGGCTGTCGGGCCACCAGGGCGCCCTGCGGTCCGCGTTTCTCGTGCGCTCGGGCCTGACCAGAGAAACTTTCATCGCCACCAGCGTGGTCATCGCCTGTCTGGTGGATTTCACCCGCCTGTCGATCTACGCTGCCCACTTCACCACCGCTGGCATCGGTGAAAACGTCGGCCTGCTCACGCTGGCCACCCTCGCGGCCTTCCTCGGGGCGTTCCTGGGCAACCGGTTGGTCGAAAAGATCACCCTCCGCACCGTGCAATTGCTGGTCTCGCTGATGCTGTTCCTGATCGCGGTGGGCCTGGCGGCGGGGCTGGTGTAAGACCGCGCTGCTCTGGCGTGGCAACGGTCCGGCTGTCGGAATGACATGCCGGGGATGAACCCGTAGAGTTGGGATATGGACCTGGCAACGAGGGTCGAACGGGTTCGTGAGCGGATCAACCGGTGGCTCACCGAGGCGGGCTTCCCGAGAGACTGGTTCCTCGTTCCCGTCGCGGCCCTGATCGGCGCAGCCGCGGGCGCCGTGGCGCAAGGTTATGGCCAATTGGTGCGTTTGAGCGAGCACCTTTTTTATGGACGCTTTGGTGGTCACGCCCTGATCGCTGCCCGCTGGTGGCTGCTGCTGTTCCTGCCGCTGAGCGGCGCGGCCCTGGTTGGGCTGGTCAAGGCGACCTTTCGGCTCCCGCTGTTCAGCCACGGCATACCGGAGGTCCTTCTGGCCGTGGCCCGTCGCAGGGGGCGGCTGCCCATCCGGGCCGGGATGTTCACCGCTATCAATTCTGCGATCACGATCGGTTCCGGCGGCTCCGCCGGCCAGGAAGGGCCGATCATCCACATCGGCTCGGTCGTCGGGTCGACGGTCGGGAAATGGCTCCGTGTGGGGCGTGAACACATGGGCACGTTGCTGGGCTGTGGCGCCGCGGCGGGCCTGGCAGCGATCTTCCAGGCCCCGATCGCGGGGGTGCTGCTGGTGCTGGAGGTGCTGCTGCGGGATTTCTCCTTCCGCAGCTTCATGCCGATCGTGATCGCCGCGGTCATTGGGGTTGTGACCAGCCAAATGCTCGGCGGGCAGGACGCCCCGTTGTTCTCTCTGCACCACGCGGCGGGGTACCGGTTCACGCTCTTGGAGACCCTGCCCTACTTGACGCTGGGTGCCTTGTGTGGCCTGGTCGGTTGGGCCTTCACGACGCTGCTGTACGCGGTGGAAGAGCGGGTCAACCGGTTGGATTGGCCGACCGTGCTTAAGCCCATGTCCGGGGCTCTGGTTCTGGGGCTGATGGGGATCGCGATGGTGTGGGTCTTTCCATCCCAGATCCCCAACTACCGCCCGACTTGCTTTGGCAACGGCTACCCCGTGATCGAGACCCTCCTCTCTCCTGACGCCTACACCCGAACGCCGGTGTCGGGGGTCGCGGTGCTGAGCCTCGGTTTCCTGGTCTTGATGGTCTTGAGCAAGCTCATCGGCACGTGCCTTACTCTGGGCTCCGGGGGCAGCGGGGGGCTTTTCGCTCCGTGTCTGTTCATCGGGGCGGCTTCGGGAGCTTCCTTCGGTGTGGCGGTCCGTTCCACGGGGCTGTTTCCGGAGCTGAGCCCCGCGGCCTACGCTCTGGCGGGCATGGCGGGGGTGCTTAGCGCGGCGGTCCACTGCCCGCTGACCGCGATCATCCTAGTCTTCGAGATCACCCGTGACTACGCCGTGATCATGCCCGTCATGCTCGTGGCCATCGCCGCCACCGCGATAGGGCAGTATCTGCTGCGCGACAGCATCTACACCAGGCCGCTCAAACGGATGGGCTTGAAGGCCGGTGATCTGGACGATCCATCCATCCTCCGTCGAACCTTTGTGTCGCAGGTGCCGCTGGTCGCCCCGGTGTGCATCCGCCCCGACATGGCCGTTCAGAAGCTGCTGGAGCTGATGGAAACGAAGCCGGCCTTCGACTACGTCGTCTGTGGCCCGGACGGACGTTATATGGGTATGGTGGTCAGCGAAGAGCTGCGAGTCGCGCTGCTCAACAGGGAGGCCGCCCCGTTGGTGGTCGTCGGCGAACTGACGCGGACCGATCTGCCGACCGTGTCGCTTGACGACTCCCTCGACACGGTGCTGGACAAGTTCGCTCGCCACGATGTGCTCAGCCTGCCCGTGCTGGGCGGTCAGCGCGCTGTGCTGGGCATGGTCACGCGCTCCCGCCTGACCCAGTGTTACCAGCGAGCCGTCGAGGATCGATGAGACGATCGTGCGGGTCGCCACTCGCCCGGGCTAGGCGGCTAACAGCCGTCTCCGGTCTAGCAGGAGCCGCTCGATCTGTTCTGCGGAAACCGCGGGGCTGACCAGGTACCCCTGGATATCGTCGCACTTGAGCAGCCTCAGGAGGTTCGCTTGCTCTTCGGTTTCCACGCCTTCCGCCACCACCCTGAGGTTCAGGGAATGCGCCAGGGAAATGATGGTGGAGATGATGCTCAGATCGTCCGGCTTGTGGGTCATGTTCACGATGAACGACCGATCGATCTTCAACGCGTTGACGGGCAGCTTGGTGATGTAGCTGAGCGAGGAATACCCAGTGCCGAAGTCGTCCACCGCGATCTGCACGCCCATCTCCCGGCTGGCCCTGAGCTTTTGGATATTGGCCTCGATGTCCTGCATGATCACGCTCTCAGTGATCTCCAGCTCCAGGCAGTCGGCCGTGCCCTCGGTATTCTTGAGCGCCCGCTCCACGGTGAGGACGAAGTCTTTTTGTCGCAGTTGGATCGGCGAAACGTTGACGGCGATGCGGGGCGGGTTCATCGATCTGGCCTGCCACTGCCGGTAGTCCGTCATGGCCTTTTCCAGGGCCCAGCGTCCCGCTTCGAAGATCATCCCGGTTTCCTCGAGGACGGGGATGAACTTCAGCGGTG
>JAJUHR010000006.1 GCA_029267795.1 Planctomycetota bacterium | reverse complement strand
CATGCTCAAGTTTTTCTTCAAATACAACAAGTACATCCTGGCGGTGGGCGTGACGTTCCTGATGATCACGTTCCTGATCCAGCCGACGCTGTCGATGTTCCGGCCCGACCCGTCGGATTCCCCGGTGGGCACGATCGAGGGGGAGGAGGTGACGCTCGGAGAGCAACGGGCAGCCGGCGCCGAGCTGCAGGTCCTGCAGGCGGTGTCGCCTCTGCTGGCGCAGCTGAGCTCGGCCGACCCCACGCAGTGGATGCTGGTGATTCGTGACGCCCGTGCGATGGGCCTGTCGGCGAGCCAGGCCGAGGTGGAAGGCCTGCTCGTGAGCCTGGGGATCGACGATCCGCAGTTGGCTCAGGTGGCCCGGCGGATGGGCACGTCGGTAGGCGTGGTTCGTCAGGCGGTGGCTCACTGGATCGTCGCGCAGCAGTACCACGAGCTGGTGAGTGGGTTGGGGCACCTGCCGCTGGTGGCGGACGTGAACACCCCCTCGCGGCTGGGGCACGTGCTGCGAGGGGCGCGGTTGCTGCAGGCGGGGTACGTTACGGACGCACTGCTGGAGTTGGAATCCGCCCGCGGTATGCCTCGGGTCAGCGAGCCGCTGGCGAAACACTTCCTGCAGGACCAGCTCGCCCGGGTGAGGGTCGTCGCGGTGGGGGTGGACAGCGGCCGGTACGGCGACCGTGCGGGCCCGCCGTCGCGCGAGGCCATCGACGACTTGTTCAATCGCTTCAAGGAGCGGCTGCCCGGAGAGGGAGAGCCTTATGGTTTTGGTTACCGGGTGCCGGAGCGGGTGAAGATCGAATACCTGACCATCCCGTACCCTCGTGTACGGGAGCGGGTGGCGGTCGAGGAGGCGGACGCGCTGCGTTACTACGACGAACATCCCGAGGAGTTCAAGGTCTCTGCCCCACCGACGGCGGACGGCTCGGCTTTGGGTGACGCCGCGGTGCGACCGTATGCGGAGGTTCGCGATCAGGTCGTCAACCGCCTGAAGGACGGCAAAGCCACGGAACTCGTCGACCGGATGGCGAAGACGGCCCAGGCGATCCTGCTGGACGACGCGCGTCACCTGAACGAAAGCGGCGGTTACCGCCAGATCCCCCCGGGGTGGGAACCGATGCCCTTGAGCGCCGTGGCGGAGCAGTTGCAGCGGCAGTTCGGCGTCCTGCCGGATGTCACGCGGCGGGACGATCGGTGGCTGACGCGTCAGGAGCTGGGGGAGCTAGCGGGGATCGGGTCGGCGGGGGTCGTTGCCGGCCGGGTGATGGCGCCCTTCGATCAGTACGTCTTCAGCTGCCGGGAGCTGCTCGGAGATGGGGGCGAGCACCCGCTGGCGTCGCTGCGGTTGCAGGCGAAGCTGCCGGGGGCGACGCTGCAGTCCGCCGATGGGACGCGGTATATCTTCCGACTGATCGACGCTGAGCCGGGCCGGGTGCCGGGCGCGGTGGAAGAGGTGATCGAGCAGGTGACGCGGGACGCGGCGCGGCTGGCGGCTTATGAGGCGCTGAAGGCGGATACCCAGACGTGGCTGGAGCGGGCCCGGGGGGAATCGCTACGGCGATTGTCTGAGGAGCTGGGATCGCCGCTGGTATCGCCGGAGCCGTTCTCGAAGTGGCAGGTGTCACCGCGGGGATCGCTGGAGGTTCCGGTGTTGCCGGAGATCGGCCAGGACGAGCGGCTTATCGACGCGGTGTTCGAGTTGGTGAGTCGGTTAAACGCTGCGGGCGGGGTATCGCAGGCTTCGGAGGCCGATCGAACGGTCGCGGTGCCGGTAGACCGCAAGCAGATGCTGTACCTGGTGCGGGTGGAGGAATTTCAACCGATGACGGTGGAGCAATACCGCCGGGTGGTGGAGAAATCGCAGTCGGCGACGTGGATCCTTCAGGCGTTGCTGACGGGGGGTCCGGGGGATCAGCCGCGAAACCCGCTGTCGATAGAGGAGTTGTCGGCGCGGGTGGGGTACCAGCCGCTGCACGAACCGAACGAGGGGCGGGGTGAAGACTCGTCTGCTGAGGGGGGCGAACGGGGTGGAGACGAGGCGCGGGTGGGCTCGTGATCCGGTCGGGGTGCGGGGCGTGGAAGACGGATCACGGAAAGCTATTTCGCAAGATGTGTGTGGCATGGGTTGCTTACAGCCCATGAATCAAGGTTGACCGAATCACAGCTTGCAAGCGTCTGTGTTTAGAGCGTTTTTCATTTGGGTGTATAGCGATGTGGCTTGGGGTGCTGTGGTGGAGCGAAGCGGCACCACGGCGCATCCCGGGATACCGCTGCGCTCTGCCCCAGTCACCCCAATTCGAGCGACTCTACACTCAAACGAAAAAACGCTCTATTGTGTTTGGTGGGTTGAGCGCAGCGAAATCAATCCTGCGCGCTCATACACACAGCAGCCTCGCCTTCGGCTCGGCGTGCTGTGTGGCACCCGGCGAGTCGAAGGCCCGCCCTACATTCCAAACCGCGGGTTGCAACCCGCGGCTGGGCGGGCCGCATCGCGGAGCCTGTGGCGGAGAGGGATCGTGCGCTATGGCCTGGGGCACGCTGCGCTTAGCCCCCAGGTACTTTAATCGGGGGAACTCCACCCCCGAACGAAAAACGCCGGAGGCTTTCCCGTCGGCCGCTCGAACTGGTCAGGAAACGGGGGAGCCTGGCTTGACGGGTTGGGCGGGCTGGAGGATGACGATGTTGCGTGTTTCGCCGGAGTCGGTTTCGCTGGCCGCCAGCAGCATGCCGTTGGAGACCTCGCCCCGCAAGGTTCGCGGCGCGAGGTTGGTGACGACGACGATCTGCTTGCCGACCAGCGAAGCCGGGTCGTAATACTGGCGGATGCCGGCGCAGAGTTGGCGCTGCTCGCCGCCCAGGTCGATCTGGAGTTTGAGCAGCTTGTCGGCGTTGGGGTGGGGTTCGGCGGCCAGGATGGTAGCGATGCGCAGGTCGATCTTCGCGAAATCTTCGTAGGTGATGGTGGGTTTGGTCGTCATGATGGGTGCCTTCCTTGTGGAGTGCGACCGAGTGGCGTGCCTCGGGGGCGGCGTGACCCGATGCTCGTTTGCGTCGGGGACCGCGGCCTGGTGACAGAGGATAATGGATCATTCGGCCCTTCGCCGCGGGTGCGGGCGTGCGCAGGGGCGGCGCCCGGTGAAGCTCCGCAGGCCGAGCCGCCGGAACGGGCGGGGCTTTTCAGCCATGCTGCAGGGATTTAAGCCGCTGGGGAAGTGGGCTCGCCGGCTCGTGCTGCCGGGGTTGCTGGTTCTGGCGGTGGTGACCGGTTTGGGCTGGCTGTTGCTGTCGTGGAGCATCGCCGGCGCGGCGGGCCGGTTGCTGTCCGAGGCGACGGGCGCCGAGGCGCGGGTTAGGTCGGCGGTGCTGCGGTGGGACGGCACGGTGGTCCTGCGCGACGTGAGCGTGGGTTTGCGGGCGCCATCGGGCGAGGCGGGGCGTATCTTCGAAGCCGATCGCGTCGAGATCAAGCACCGGGTGTCGAGCTTCTTGCGGGGTCGATTCAAGCCGCGGTCGGTGACCCTGATCGGACCGGTGCTGTACGTCACCGAGGATACCGAAGCGGATCGGTTCAACCTGCAGAGCCTGTGGAGGCCTGCCGAGCCGGTGGGTCCGGCACCTGCGGTGGTGGCTACGATCCCGGACGTCTACGTCGGTGGGGGCGAGGTGCGATTTGGCGAAGCTGAGGGGGGCGTCTACAAGCCCTGGGGAAGCGTTCGTTTCAACGGGTATATCAACCCGATGCCCGGGGGCACGGGGGAGTATTTCTATCGCCTGCAGCAGGAAGTCCCGGGGGACTTGTCCGGGGGTGCGGTGGCGCTGACCGGCCGGATCAACCTTGTGCGGGGCTCGATCGAGGGCAAGTTGGAGAACGTGCAGCTGGACCAGGGGAGCGGACGCATGTTACCGGGGGAGGTGCGGCGCCTGTGGCAGCGGTTGGACCCGGCAGGCCTGTTGCGCTGGGCGAGGTTCCGGTACGACGCGGGCGAGCCGGGCGGGTTCCGCGCGGAGGTGGCGGTCGAGGACGCTGCGGTCACGCTGCCCCACGGCGAGAACGGTTTCCGCATGACGGAGGTGTCCGGCCTGTTCACGTTCCGCCCCGATTCGATCGGCATCGAACGCCTGACGGGCCGCTTCGAGGACTTGGTGTGCAAGGTGGATGGGCGGGTCGAGGGTTTCCATCGGGACGCGCCGTTCAGCTTGTCGATCCGGACCAACCCGTTCGCGATCCCGACCCAGCCGCGGCACCTGCCGACGCTCCCGTCCGCGGTGCAGGAGCAGATGCAGCGGTTCTCCCCTACCGGGGTGTTCGAGGCGCTGGTCCAGGTGCACCGCGACGAGCCGGGCGGGGCGGTGTGTTACGAGGGGGTCGTGCGGGTGTCGGATGCGACGTTGTGCTACGAGAAGTTTCGCTACCCGCTGCATGAGGTCGCGGGGGAACTGCGCTTCGATGCGGAGCGGATCGAGATCGTGGAGTTGACCGGCAGTGGGCCGACCGGGGCTCGTGTGACGATCCGGGGCGAAGTCACGCCGCCGGGGAAGTATCCCCGGGTGAACCTGACGATCGACGCTGAGGATGCCCCCATCGACGAGGTTCTGTATGCGGCTCTGCCCGAGAAGCACCGGCGGGTTGCGGACCTGTTTTTCGACCAGCAGGCGTATCGATCGCTGCTGGATCGGGGTTTGATCCGGGCCGCTGGGGAGGGCGTAGGCCGCGGAGGGCGATGGGCGGAGGAGGGGTCGCTGCGTGAAGCTGCGGCGGGAGGCGGGGGTGCGGCTTCGCGGGCGATACCGGATCCGGATGCCGCCGGGGGTTCGAGCGAGGATTTAGCTGTGCCGTCAGCGCCGTCAGAACCGCCGGCGCCCGTGTTCGAGCTGGGGGGACGGGCCACGTGTCATGTGATCGTCGAACGCGAGCGCGGCCCGGACACCAAGCACCAACTCACGATCGAGCTGCGGCCGGCGGGGGTGAACCTGGTGATGGGCCGTTGGGCGTATCCGATGCGGGCTGAAGGGGGTCTGATCCGCATCACGCGGGATCGCACGACCCTGCAGGGGGTGCAACTGCGCGGGCCGACGGGCGCGTCCGGACAGGTCAGCGGGACGATCGAAACGACCCCCAGCGAGGACGGCGGGCGGGCTATGGCTCGCGTGCGGGTAAGCGTGGGAGACCTGCGCCTCCCGCTGGATGAGCTGGCGCTGGCTACGGTTCCCCCCGGTCCACAGCAGACGTTGCGGGACCTGCGGCTGCGCGGGGATCTGGCTGGCGGTGGCGAGGTCTTCACCGACGAGCAAGGTGAGCTGGATTACCGCATCGCACTGGACTTCCAGAACGGCTCGGCGGCGCCCTACGGCGGGGGGTTCAAGGTCGAGCAACTCGCCGGCGCCGTTGAGCTGCGACGCGGGGGAGCACGGGTCGATTCGCTGCGGGGGCGGCACGGTGAAAGCTCCCTTACGTTTTCTGCGGACAGCCGGTGGGCCGATGGGGAGCAGCGGCTGGCGGTGGTCCTGCAGGCTCGGGATCTGGACCTGCGGGAGCCGGTGCTGGACCTGCTGCCTCCGGATAACCCGTTCGGCACGCGGGCCCGGCAGCTGCGGGAGCGGCTGCGCGTGGAGGGCCTCGTTGACGCGACCCTGGAATATCAGACCGGTGGCAACCGCGATGCCCTGTACCGCCTCGAACTATCCCCCAAACAACTGCGGATGGACGTGCAGCAACGCACGGTGACCCTGTCAAACATGAGTGGCAAGCTGACCCTGACGCCCGACCACTTGGCCCTGGAGGGGGTCGGGGGGACGCTGGAGGGCGGCAGGTTTTACGCTTCCGGGACGGCGACCCTGGGAGAGGAACAGCACGTCGAGCTGCAACTGGAGGCGGAGGCGACCGAGTTCAGCCCGGCGGTGCGCGCGCTGCTTCCGGCGGAGGTGGTCAGCGTTATCGACAAGCTCGATCTTCATGGCACGTACCAGCTGCAAGACGGCCGGCTGTCTGTGGAGATCAACGGCTCGCAGCGGCCGGGGTTCCAATTCCGAGGCAAGGCCCGGTTGGTGGATGCGGGGGCGACCGTTGGGGTTCCGCTGACCGGGATCAACGGGGACTTGTACATCGAGGCGTACCGAACGGCGGAATCCCCACAGCCGTGGCTCGACCTGCACCTGGACGCCCGCAGGTTGCTTGCAGCGGGTCGCCTGATCAGCCCCCTGTCGATCCACCTAGCCTCGGGTGAGACGCCGCAGCGCCTGGTGCTTCGTGACTTGCGGGGCCGGTGCTACGGGGGCTCGCTGCTGGGGGCTGGGCAGATCGTGCTGGCTGAACCGGGGATGTACAGGACCCGGCTGGTGCTCCAGGACGTAGCGCTGGATCCGTTCATCCACCCGGGGCGTTACCCGGATTGGGGTGAGCCCGGATCACAAACGGCGTCCACGGATTCCAACAACCACGAGGGGGGTGCGGGGGCTTCGCCGGCGACGGTGGGTCGTCCGCAGACTGGCGTGCTGGCGGCGAGCCTGACGGTGGAAGGTTCGCTGGCCGACCCGAACCGGCGCCGCGGGCGGGGGGAGGTGGAGATCCGCGACGCGGGCCTGTACGAGGTGCCGCTGGCGATGGCGGTGATGCAGATCATGAACCTGAGCCTGCCCGCGTCGCGGTCGTTCGACCGTGCCAGCGCGCGGTACCTGATCGACGACGACCTGGTGCGGTTCGACTCGATCCGGTTCGAAGCCCCGACGATCGAAATCGCGGGCACGGGCACGATGCGGTACAACACGCTGCAGCTGAACGTGGATATGTTCACGAAGAACCCGGCGGGGCTGCGTTTCGGGCTGCTGAGCGACTTGTTCCAAGTGTTCAAGGACGAATTGCTGAGCATCCACGTGGACGGCACGCTGGACCAGCCGGAGCCGAGGCCTTCGAGCTTTCAGGGGATCCGCCGATCGTGGCAGGAGATCTTCGGGACGCGCCGCAAGCCGAGTCAGGCGCCGCTGCCGGCCGTGGCGGGCAAGCCGCAGATTTCGCCCCAGTGAACGCGGCCGATGGCGTCCAAGATCGGTTGGGGGATTGAGCCGTGCTCGGGGTCCACGGGCGGCTCGCAGCGCGGCAGGTGTGCCAGGAGCGGCGCTCGGTTCATGCGCTGCAGCCAGGTGGGGTTGGTTGCGGTCGACGGATCGGGTTGGGCCTGCGGCGCAGCGGGCCCGGCGTTGACCACCAGACCCGCGACCCGACAGGCCCGCCGACGAAGCAGCGTCACGGTCATGGCGGTGTGGTTCAAGGTGCCCAGGGCCGCCCGGGTGACCACCAGCACGGGGTATCCCAACCAAGTCGCCAGATCGAGCACGGTGTGCTGGCTGTCCAAGGGCACGAGCAAGCCACCGATGCCCTCGAGGAGCAGGACGTCGCTGGCTGCGGCGATCGCTTCGAGGCTTTGGGCCAGGGCGGTGTAGTCCGGCGGTCGGCGATCCTGTTCCGCGGCCACCGCGGGGGCCAGGGGCGCGGCGTACCGGATGGGGTTGACGAGCTCTGGGGGTTGGTCGTAGCCGGCCCATCGCGCCAGGGCGACGGCGTCGGGGTGGAGCAAGGTGCCCTGTGGGCCGGTGGAGCGGCAGCCGCTGCCGAAGGGCTTGCACACGCCGACTTTTTTGCCCGCCTGCCGCAACGTCCAGGCGATCGCGCAGGTGACGACGGTTTTCCCGACGCCCGTGTCGGTGGCGGTGACAAACAGGCCGGGCTTGGCCAATCGCGGTCGTGGAGGGAGCATGAGGGGATGATATAGCGGGTGCTCAGATCCATAAGGGTGGTCCATGCCGGGGCATCGCTGCGCTCTGCCCCAGCCACCCGTCCCCTGGCCCAGCCACCCTCGCAAAAAGGAAGCCCACGGAGTGCACTCCGTGGGCTTCGAAGTCCAAGACCATTGATTGTGTTTTGGTGCGCACAGCGCACCCTACGGAGCGATGAGGCGGCGAGGAGGGGCAGGGGTTGATATGATCGGGTTGGTGATGGGGGTGAAAGTCCCGCGGAGCCATGCAAGAGACGCCGGTTCAGCCAGTTGCCGACCAACCACCGATCGGGTTGATCGCGGGTCAGGGGGTGCTTCCGGTAACGACCGCGCGGGGGATCCGAGCCGCGGGCCGGGCTGTGGCGTGCGTGGGGCTGCGCGACCAGTATGCGCCGGAGTTGCCGGGTTTGTGCGACCGGTTCGCCACCGCGGGGGTGATCCGGATCGGGCGATGGATCCGGCTGCTGCGGCGGTGGGGGGCGTCCGAAGCGGTGATGATCGGGCGGGTGCGCAAGGCGCGGATGTATGAGCCGCTGCGGTTGCTGCGGCAAGCCCCGGACTGGCGGGCGGCGAGGCTGTGGTATCGTGTGCTGCGGCACGACAAGAGGAGCGCGGCGTTGCTCGGCGCCGTGGCCGAGGAGCTGGCCCGAGGGGGCATCACCCTGGTGGACTCGACACGGTACATCCGCGACTGCCTGACTGAGCCGGGGGTGTTGACGCGCCGCCAGCCCAGCGCGTCGGAGTGGGCGGACATCGAGTTCGGCTGGCCGATCGTCACGCGGATGAACGATCTGGACGTCGGCCAGGCGATCGCGGTAAAGGAGCGCGAAGTGATCGCGGTGGAGGCGATCGAGGGCACGGACGCGATGATCCGGCGGGCGGGCGAGCTGTGCCGGGTGGGCGGGTGGGTGCTGATCAAGTCCGCCAAGACGCGGCAGGACATGCGTTTCGACGTGCCGACGGTGGGGCCTGAGACGATCCGCCATTTGTATCAGGGCGGGGGGCGGTGCCTCGTGGTGGAAGCGGGCAAGGTGATCCTGGCTGAGAAACCCGCATTGCTGGAGCTGGCGGATCGGTATGGGATCGCGGTGGTGGGCCGGATGGGGTTGTCGGCGAACCTAAAAACCGGTTTCAAAACCCCCTTTCCCCTCGGGGGAGAGGCCGGCTGAGGGGTAAAACCCCCGGAAATTCTCCGAAAAACCACCGGTCCATCCCTCCCCCCAACCCTCTCTCGAATCGGGAGAGGGGGTTTATGAAACCGCCTAAGTCTGCCCGCGGACAAGCCGATAACCCCTGCATGAATCTGATAGCTCTGGGGGTCGCGTTTTTATCGGTGCTGGGGTGGGTGGCGCAGCCGGCGGTTGGCCGCATCATCAGCTGGTCTAACCACGAATGGATGGTCAAAGCCAGTGACTCGCCGGTGCTGCCGGGGAACAACTATTTTTCGGACGCGGAAGAATCGGTCTGGGTGGACGGTGCGGGGCGGCTTCACCTTAAGATCCGCCGGTACGGCGGCCGATGGCAATGCGCCGAGGTGTGGGGGACCAAGTCCCTCGGCTTTGGCCGGTATCTGTTTTTCCTGTCAACGCCCTTTGACAAGCTAGACCGCAACGCCGTGGTGGGCATGTTCATGTACATGGACGATCACAACGAGATCGATATCGAGCTGTCGCGGTTCGGGGAGGAGTTGGACTACTGCCTGCACCAGTTTGTGGTCCAGCCGTGGCAGCGGGCCGGGAACGTGAACCGTGCGGATTGGAGGAAATCGGTGAGCCTGTCGGCGCACGGGTTTGTGTGGACACCGCGGGTGGTCGAGTTCGCCAGCTTCCTGGGGCACGATACGAGCCAGCGGAGGCCGCTGCGGGGCTGGACGTACACGGGGGCGAACATCCCCCGGCCCAGCTCGGAGAAGCCCCACATCAACCTGTGGCTGTACGGGGGCCAGCCGCCGTCGAACCAGCAGGAAGTGGAGCTGGTTGTGGAGAGGTTCGAATTTCAGCCGCTGAAACGGGCGAAGTAGGCGCATTGGGGTAGGTGACAGGTGTGGTTGGGAGCCAAGGGCAACCAAGGCCGTGGGGTCCGCACAGGCTGGATCTATGATGTCCGGGCAGGCCCGGACCTACGAGCTGCATTTGGCGGCGGGCCAAAGGCCCGCCCTACAAAAAATATGGCAGATCGATGACCTGCCCTACGGGCTGCGCTCTGCCCCAGCCACCCCAATTAAAAAGCGAGACACCCGAACAAAAAAAGCATGAGCGCTGAAGGATCGCCCTATATCGAGCGAGTGTTATTTGTCGGGGTCCAGCTCGGCGATGCGGCGCAATGAGTGCACCGCGATGCTGAGCAGGGTTTGTTCATCGGCGTGCTTGAGCAGGTGAACGATGCGCTGGTCCAAAGGGTGGTTGGCCCAGCGGCGAGAGGCTTTGAGGCAGGCCATCAGCTTGGCCACCGCGGCGTCCGTGGCGTCGCTGCCGTGCATGGGAAGATTTCCACCCTACCCGCCCCGTTGGCTTCG
The DNA here is from genome assembly GCA_029267795.1 of Planctomycetota bacterium. Taxonomy (GTDB): domain Bacteria; phylum Planctomycetota; class Phycisphaerae; order Phycisphaerales; family Phycisphaeraceae; genus JAJUHR01. The sequence continues at coordinate 6,552 of JAJUHR010000006.1, read as the reverse complement.
CTGCTCCCTCCGACTCTAAGTTTCGGATGTGCGTCGCGGCGACTTAACGGGCTGGGCGAAGAAATGTGCGAGCGCGGCCAGAGAACTTTCATACTCCCAGAGAATGCCCTATGCTTGATGCTGCGCGCCTTAGGCCCTACAGGCGGCAAAGGCGGCAGGAGAGGCGTTTAGCGGAGGACTTGCGAACCATGAAGCAATCGGGGTTGGTGATCGGGTGGCTTAAGGTGGTGTTGGCGTGCTCGCTGGGGTTGGCGGGCTGCGACGCGGCCTCGAAGGTGAGCGATAAGGATTTACGTTACGTCACTTATGAGCAACTCTCTGAGATATTGGCCACGAGGGAGGCGGGGAAGAAACCGACGTTGTTGATCGACGTGCGCTCGCCCGGCCAGTTCAGCCAGGGCCACATCCCGGGGGCGGTCCATATGACCCTGCCGGAGATGGTCCGCGGCAACAAAACGCTGAATCAAGCCGAACGGATCGTTGTTTACGCCAACACCTGGACGGATGACCTAGCCCCGGCGGCGGGGAAGCGGTTGCTGTCGCTGGGCTTCACGAACGTGTATGTGTACCGCGGGGGGTACGCGGAATGGAAGTCGCACAACAGCGGCGCTGCTGGCGCAGGGTCGGATCCCGGTGCGGCTGGGCCGGTGAACTAGTTAGGCAGCGACCGAGGTGTCGTTGCCGGGGGCTGGGCAACCGGTGGCGGGGTGGGAAGGGGTGTGTTGGTCTGTGGTAAGGCCGGTCGGGGCGCGATCGGATTCCGAAGGGGTCGAATTTTCCTGGTTGGGGTGTGGTTGCGAGCCTGAGGCGCTAGCCGGCAACAGTCCCAGGCCGATGCAGATCGCTCCGACGAGGATCACCCCGAGGCGCTTGGTGCCGGTACTCATCCGCACCAGGGCCGAACGGACCGGTTGAGGGCGTGGATAGTCGACCCTTAACTGGGGCACCGGGACGTAGAGCCAATCTTCGATCGAGTCGGCCCGCTGGGACGGTTGGGGTTCAGCGTCGGCAGCGGTGACGGACCAACTTGGGGGGTAAGCGAACGGGCTTGGGGCGGGAGTCGGGATGATCGCCACGCCCACGGGCTTTAGGTGTAGCACCTGGTACGCCAGCCGTTCGATCAGGACCGGATCGGCGGAGGCCAAGGCGTCGTGGAAGCCGCGGTATTTTTCCTCTTGCCTGGTCAGCTGCCTCTCCTGAATGAGCATCAGTCGGTGGTACCAGTCCAGTTCTCGGCACTCGGACCACGTTTGGACGACGAGCCCAGAGCCTAGTAGCACCATCCCGGCCAAGAGCAGCATCCAACCCCGGCCTACGGGGGCCAAACGAGCGAGGGATTGAACCAGGTGCTGTTTCATGGTTCCGGATCATAGTTATCGTCACGGGTGGGCCAAGATCGATAATCCTGGTGCTGTGGCGGGCATGGTGGTTTGTGCTGCAGGAGGGCGACGTAGAATAATCGCTTTGCCAAGATAGGCTTAAGGCCCAGGGCAAATGGGGGAGTTCTTGCCGGGTGGCGAGGGATCGTTAGGCTCACGAATGATGCTACAGCAAGGTAATGTGATGCGATCCTCACGCGGGTGCAGTGTGCATCTGGAAACCTTCGGCTGCCAGATGAACGTGCTGGACTCGCAACTGGTGCGAGGGCAGCTGCAGGCATTGGGGTACCGGTTCGTCGACGACTGGAAGACGGCTGACGTGGTGCTTTACAACACGTGTTCGGTGCGGGAGCACGCTGAGAACAAGGTGTACAGCCGGCTGGGTGAGCTGGCCCTACACAAGCGTGAGCGCCCCGAGGTGATCGTCGGGGTGATCGGGTGCATGGCGGAGCGAGACGGACTGGATATGGCACGGCGGTTCCCGCAGGTTGATGTGCTCTGCGGCCCGGGCGAGCTGGACAAGATCCCCCTGCTGATCGACAACGTGCTGAAGACCCAACTGGCGGACCGCGGCGGGATGGGGGGCGTGCGGCACGCGCTGCAGGCCAACACGCACCGGCGGTCGCAAACGCTGGCGGCGGCCGAGGACCGGCTGGAGATGCTGGACCTATCGCGGAGCTTTTCACCGGAGGAGTTTCGCGGGTCGGCGTACGTGCGTATCACTCGTGGCTGCAACAAGTTTTGTTCGTTTTGCGTGGTGCCATACACCCGCGGGGCGGAGGTGCACCGCCCGCCGGATTCCATTGTGGAGGAATGCAAGCGGCTGGTGGACGCTGGGGTGGTGGAGATCACGCTGCTGGGCCAGACCGTCAATCACTACCAGTATGACCACGGGGCGGCGGTGACGGTCGGGGGTGTTGCCCAGCCGCAGGTCGGCGGAGTCGTCGGGTTGAGGACCCCAAGAGCCAACCGACGGGTGACGACGTTCGCGCGGCTGCTGGCGCGGGTGCACGAGGAGGTGCCCGGGGTGCAGCGGTTGCGGTTCGTGACCAGCTACCCACGGGACTTTGGTGATGACGTTCTTGAAGTGATGGCGGAGCACCCGCGGGTCTGCCGGTACTTACATCTGCCGGTGCAGTCGGGCAGCGACCGGGTTCTGAAGCTGATGAACCGCGGGTACAGCGTGGGGGAATACGAGGGCCTGCTGAGCCGGGCGCGCGTGATGCTGCCGGATGTGCAGGTCGCCAGCGACGTGATTTGCGGGTTCCCCACCGAGACTGAAGAGGACCATCGGGCCACGTGTGAGTTGCTGCGGCGGGCGCGGTTCAAGAATTGTTTCATTTTCAAGTATTCGTCCCGGCCTGGGACCGCGGCGGAGCGATTGGCCGACGACGTGCCCGAGGAGGTCAAGCGGCTGCGAAACCATGACTTACTGAAGGTTCAGTCGCAAGTCAGCGCCGAGGTGCACCGAGAGTTTGTGGGGAAAACCGCGCGGGTGTTTGTGGAGTCGATCAGCGAGAAATCGGCACGTGAAAGCCCGGCGGCAGGTGGAGCGGTCACCTTGGGTTGGGACCCCGGAAGCCCCGCCCCCGGAAGCCCCGGAAGAACCCGGGGAGCCCTCCCAATGGCCTCCGGAAAGGCCCCTGGAAACCCCGAGACGACCCGGACGCAACTGGTTGGGCGAACGGATGGGGACTTGATCGTTGTGTTTGATGGCGACCCGCGGCTGGTGGGCACGATCGTGGAGGTCCAGATCGAGCGTTCGATGCCACTGACATTGTTTGGGCGGTTGGTGCACGAACCGGTGTCGGCGTAGCAGCGCGGGGGCCAAAGCCGGGGCATCGCCACGCTGGGCCCCAGCCACCTATCCGAGGGACGCTACACCCAAACGAAAAACGTTGTAAGCTCGTTGGTGCGGATGCTGACCTTTGACGGCCACCTGGATTTGGCGTGGAACGCGCTGGCGTACGACCGCGACCAGACGCTGACGATTGCGGAGCTGCGTCGCCAGGAGGGGGCGATGTCCGGGCCTGGGCGTGGGCGTGCCACGACGTGCTTGCCGGAGATGCGTCGGGGCGGGGTGGCGATGTGTTTCGCGACGTTGCTGGCGCGGGCCAAGCCGTCGCTGGTGCGGGCGCAGACGCCCGAGCGGACCGACATCGACCACGGCAGTGAGCGGATCGCCGCGGCCATTTCCGAAGGGCAGTTGGCGTACTACCGGTGGCTGGAGCGGCAGGGCCACGTGCGGTTGGTCCGCGACGCTGCGGCGCTGAAGGAGGTGTGGTCGGCGTGGCTGAACACGGCGGCGGGGCAGCCTCCCATCGGGTTGGTGCTTTTTATGGAAGGCGCTGACCCGATCCTTGGGCCGGAGCACCTGGGGTATTGGTGGAGCCAGGGGCTGCGGGCGTTGAGCCTGGCGCATTACGGGCCGGGGGTTTACGCGTGGGGCACGCCCTCGGCTGGGGCGATGGAGGTCGGCGGGGTGACGGCGCGGGGGCGTCAACTGCTGAAAGAAATGGAGAAGCTGGGGATCATGCTGGACCTGACGCATTTGAGCGACCCGGCGTTCTTTGACGCTGTGGACCAATTTTCCGGGCGGGTCTTTGCGAGCCACAGCAATTGCCGCGCGTTGGCCCCGGGGCCACGCCAGCTCAGCGACGAGCAGCTGAATCGCATCATCGAACGGGAGGGGGTGATCGGCATCGCGGTGGAGGTGTCGATGTTGCAGGCGGCGCGTCCAGGGGAGCCGGCGCGCGAGGGGATTTCGCTGGAAACCGTGGCGTACCACATCGACCATGTGTGCCAGTTGGCCGGCAGCGCGCGGCACGCGGCGATCGGCAGCGACCTGGACGGCGGCTTCGGGGCCGACCGATGCCCGCGCGATCTGGACACCATCGCCGACCTGCAGGCGCTGGAGCCGATCCTGGCCTCGCGAGGGTACAGCCGGGATGATCTCGCTGCGATCTTCCACGAAAATTGGCTGAACCTGCTGCGACGCGGGCTGCCTGGGGCGTGACGTGTGGGGTTGGTCGTGACGGGCTAGGGGTGGGGAGTCGGGTCAGAGCCGGAGAAACGCCGATGGATCTTAGGGCGAAGCTAGCCTCGCTAGGTTTGTGGCTGCCGGCGGCGCCCCAGCCGGTGGCGTCGTACGTGGCGGCGGTCCGCAGCGGGAATCTGATCTTCGTGAGCGGACAGTTGCCGCTGAAGGACGGGAAACTGACGGGGGCGGGGACGGTGCCATCGTCTATGACTTTGGACGCGGCGCAGGCCGCTGCCCGCATCTGCGTGCTGAACGCGTTGGCGATCATCGATCGCGCGTTGGACGGCGAATGGTCGAGGTTTGTGCGTGTGGTGCGGCTGGGGGTGTTCGTCGCCTCGGACGATGGGTTCACGGAGCAGTCACGGGTGGCGAACGGGGCGAGCGACCTGCTCGTGGAGGTGTTTGGGGAAGCCGGTCGGCATGCGCGGGCGGCGGTGGGGGTCAACGCGCTGCCGCTGGGGGCGGCGGTGGAGTTGGAGATGGCCGTGGAAGTCCGATAAGGGGGCTGGGCGGCGTGGTGCTCGGGCGGGTCGATGACCCGCTCTATGAAACCGAGGACGTTGCGTCTGAACGAAAAACGCTCGGGTGATCCGTGGGCTTGACCCAGACGGGGCCAGCGACGACACTTGTGGCGCTATCCTTGAGGCGTTAGCGCCCTGACACAAGGCAAGGCCCAATCGGCGATCTCTGATCGAAGGAGCGATCGAACCTATGGCAGCACGAGGTCGAGGCGGTTCCGGTTCCTCATCGTACGCCGCGGCGCTGGTGATCTTTGTGATCTTGTTCGTGTTCGCCGCGATCCTGGCGGTGGTGTTCAAGACGCAGGTCACGGCGGCGCAGGTCGAGGCCAAGCAAGCGACGCAGCGTCTAGCGCAGCTGGTCAAACCCAGCGAGATGAACCAGCCGGAAGTGGCATCGCGGCTCGGTACCGAGGCGGGGTCGGTGGTGGGCGGGCTGATCGCGGAGGCTGAAGAGCTCAAGTCTCTGATCAACGCCTCACCCAAAGCGACGACGGAATCGATCCGCAAGGAGATGGAAACGCTGGGCGTGGGCACCGGGCAGAACCTGCTGGGGGAGGTCCGGCGGCTGCAAGCCGAGCTCAGCGCCGCGGAACATCTGGCGGCCCAGACCCAGGTGAAGCTGCAGGAGTTGCAGAAGCGCATGGCGGGCTCCGAGGCGATGGTCGGCACGCAGGCACAGGCCTACCAACAGGCGGTGGACCAGCTCAAGGCCGACTTGGCGTCGATGCAAGAGAACATGGCCCAGTACCAGGCGCAGGTGGACAAGCAGAGGCAGGAGCTGCTGCGGGAGGTGCGCGTGGCGCAGGAGCGTGCCACGGAGTCTGCCCGGCAGATGCAGGACTTGATCGATCAAAAGGACCAGGAGCTGGCGGTGAAGACTCAGCAGTTGGAGGAGCTGCGGCGGCAGTTGGCGGCTTCGACCGGCCGGGCGGTGGGCGCCGACACGACGCGCGACAGCGATGGGGTGATCTCGGCGGTGCTCCCGGAAGAGGGGGTGGTGTACCTGAACCGGGGGCGGCTTGACCGCGTCCTGCTGGGCATGACGTTCGAGGTATTCGACCGGCGTACGGGCGTGCAGGTGGATCAGCTAGGCGAACTGCGGGGCAAGGCGACGGTGGAGGTGTTCGACCTGTCGGATTCGACCGCGACGGCCCGGGTCGTGCGGTTGCCGCGGGGCGTTGCGCTCAACGAGGGGGACCTGGTCGCGAACCTGGTCTACGATCCCCACGCCACGCCGCGGTTTTACGTGTTTGGCGAGTTCGACATCGACCACACCGGCCAACCCAGCTCGACAGACCGGCGGCGGATCGAGGCGATGATCGTGCAGTGGGGCGGCAAGTTGTCCGAGGGGATGACGTACAACACAGACTTTCTGGTGCTTGGGGAGGAGCCTCAGCTGCCGAAGCCTCTGCCGCCGGAAGTGATCGATCCTAAGAAAATCGAAGAGTACTTTGCGCAGGTGCGCAAATACGAGACCTACCAGAAGCTGATCAGCGACGCGAAGAGCCTGTCGATCCCCGTGCTGAATCAGAACCGATTCCTGGCGCTGGTCGGGTACTACCAGCGGTAGCCCGGGGCACTGTGGCATGGCACGGTCGTCGTCGTCGGTAGT
>JAJUHR010000181.1 GCA_029267795.1 Planctomycetota bacterium | reverse complement strand
TGCCGAAGGCCCGTTGGTCAAGTTCCACGGCACGGTCGTCGAAGCTGCACAGCTTCAGCACGTGCTTCAGGTAAAACCGGTAGGGGCACGCGAGATAATCTCTGAACGCCGTGACGGGCAGCGAGTCGATCGGCTGCGCGGGCTGCGGGCGGGAGAGTACGAACCGGCTGATCGGCGCGTGGGTGTACAGGATCGGCGACGCCACAGGCTCGGTGGGTTCGCTGCGCTCGCCGTAGAACCGCTCGATCCATTGCGGCAGGCGATCCTCGCCGCAGGCCAGGAGCAAGCGGCTGGGCGCCAAGGGCTGATCTTCGCGGTCATGACGCGCAGCGATCAGGGTCACGTGTTGCCGACTGGCCACGATGGCGCTGAGCGTCATCAGGTCCCGGGCGAAGCGGCGCCGGTCGTCGGTTAGGCCCAACACGCTGCGGAGGGTCTCCGGCAGAAACGCATCGGCGACGACGCTCTGGGGGACCAGCCCTTCGTTCAGGCCCGTGACCACGATCGCGGGGGCGTCGTCAAGCTGCAGCTCCAACCAACCGAGGATTTCCACGGCGGGATCACCCCCCTCCAACGGCGCGGCTGGGAGCTGCGACAACCGTGACAGCGTCACCGCGATAGCCCCGGCCAGGGAGACGCGCGGCGTGTCGAGGGCGTCCGGGTCGAGCTCCGCCTGGCTGCGCAGCAGCTGGCCGATCGCTTCCAGGGCGTGGATCAAGGGGTGGTCGTCGGCCCGATGTCGGCTCAGCTCCATCCCGTTGTAGACGCGCTGCAGCATCGTGGCGATGGGCTGACTCCAATGCGACAGAGGCCGTGCCTGGCGGCGATCGGCTGGGGCACACCACGCCACGATCTGGTCGTAGACTTCCCGCAGGGGAGCCCGGTTCGGCTCATCGCCCAGCCAGTCTCGCACCAGCACGCGGTGCAGCGATTCGGTCGCGTAACGGTCCAGCAGGGTTAACCAGTGCATGACGGCTTCGGTGGTGGCGTGGCGCGACGACGCGTTTTGCCGGCGCAGCAGGGAAGCCTCGATATCCGGGTGCCGCAGCAACGCCGCGAAGGCGTCCAACCGGGGCGGGTCCGAGGCCAGGTACCGCCCGACCGCGGCGAGCAGCATGGCGGGGCGGCTGAGGCTCAGCGCCCGCCCGACCGCCAGGCGCGCCGGCACCCCCGCCAGCTCGAGCGTACGCCGCAACACCGGCCCCGCGGACTCATCGCCCACGCCCACCGTGATCTGGTCGGGTGTGAGCGAGGCTGGCCCGGCCGAGATGCCACCCTCTCGCTCGCCGGGGCCACGCGTGGGGGAGTTCGCCCACTGATGGATCGCTTGGAGCACCGCCAGCGCCTGGTCGCTGTGGCGTTCGACGACACGCACGGTTTGGGGGTCCAAGTCGAGTTGATGCCGCAGCCAGCGATCAACCACAAGGCACCCCAGGTCGTCGAAGTGATCCGCCAACGACTGGGGCGCGTGGATGAACGCGGTCACCCGGCCGGTCAGTTGACGGAGCATCAGGCGGGTGAGCCGGTTCAGGTCTGCGCACGCCACGAGCGCGAGGTCGAATTCGGCGGTGCACCCGTGCTGCTGCACTGCGCGGAGCCGGGCGTCGCCGCGATCGACCAGCCCCTGTCGCGCGAGCGCGGCGACATAAAGCTTGCGCAACTCGGTCAAAGCCTGCCAGCGACGGCGATCGGGGAAGTCGGGCAGCCCCGCGGCTTCACAGCGAGCCCCCACCTCTTGCAGGGGCACCGCGTCGGCTGCCAGCTCCTCGTCCAGACCCGCTAGCTCCTGCGCCAGCTGCAACCAGCCAGCCAAGTCGTCGGGCTGCGGCGGATCGAGAAAAACCTGCCGTAGCAGGGTCGCCTCGGCTTGCCGCAGCGCGCTGAGCCGAGCGAGCAAAGCCCGCAGCGCGTCCGCAGCCGGGGCTGATGGGGTGTACAGCAGCTCCGGCAGTTCGCCCGTGGTCACCAGGCGCGGCGGAACAAGGATGCAGCTTCGCGCTTGCTCGGCGAGGATCTCCAGCAGACGCCGGCTGGCCCGGCGGCCCGGCGTCACCACGACGACGTTCTGGAGGTCCCACCGGCCGTCGCTGTGGTATCGGTCCCACAGCCGCCGCGCCACCTGGGGCAGGCAAGGCTCGGTCCATCCCAGAAAGACTCGCTCCACGGCCATAAGTGGAAGCCCTTGTGGTCGAAGCCCCAGGTCGGGCCGACGGTTGGTATATCGTACGTATTGGGGATTCGTCGTTGCGAAGGTCGGTTTCCAAGGGTGCCGCAACCCCATCGGGGATCCCCGTGGCCGCCGTTCGAGCGTATGCTATGGGCATGGAGATCCAAGCTCGCATCAGCCAATGGGAGAACATGACCCAGGCGGACCCCACCAACGACATGGCCTGGTTCAGCCTGGGCAACGCTTACAAGGACGCGGGACGCCTGGCCGACGCGGACCGGGCCCTGGCCAAGGCCCTGCAGCTGAACCCGGGGATGTCGCGGGCGTATCAGCTGCGCGGTCAGGTGCTGATCGCACTAAATCGCAACGAGGAAGCGGGAAAACTGCTTGCCGAGGGCTACCTCAAGGCCGCGGAGCGGGGCGACGTGATGCCCCAGAAGGCGATGGGCTCGCTGTTGGAAAAGCTCGGCCAGCCGGTCCCGGGGGTCCAAACGCCCGCGGCCACCGCGGCCGGCCTGGCATCCGGAGATACGATCGTCGACCGGCGCACCGGGCAGCCCGGCACGCGCCTGCCCGACCCCCCGATGCGGGGCCCGCTCGGCCGATTCATCTACGACCACTTCAGCCAAGAGACCTGGCGCGAGTGGATCAGGCAGGGCACGAAGGTGATCAACGAGCTGCGGCTGGATTTTTCCAACGACGAGCACCAGAAGGTGTACGAACGCCACATGATGGAGTGGCTGGGCATCAGCCCGGAAGAGGTCGAGGATGAAGCCCGTCAGTCGAGGTGACCACCCACTACGCCGATGACGCCCCGACCCGTTGCCGAGTCGCCCACTCAAGGCCACCGCACACCCCAGGGACTATCCATGGAGACGACTTTGATCATCATCAAGCCCGACGCGGTGCAGCGCGGGCTGATCGGCCGGATCGTCAGCCGGTTCGAGGACAAGGGCTTTCAGATCGTCGGCGCCAAACTGATGCGGATCACCCGGGAATTGGCCGCGGCCCATTACCGAGACCACGCCGGCAAACCGTTCTACAACAGCTTGATCGAGTTCATCACGAGCCAGCCCGTCGTGGTGCTGGCGGTCCGTGGGCTCGGCGCGATCGAAGGCGCTCGCAAGATGATCGGCGCCACCGCCGGCCTTCAGGCCGAACCAGGCACGATCCGAGGGGACTTCGGAATCACCAACAGCCTGAACCTGGTGCACGGCTCCGACAGCCCGGAAGCAGCGGCCCGCGAACTGACGCTATTCTTCCAGGCTGAGGAACTGCTGACCTACGACCAACCCCACGGCCGGTGGATCTACGGCTGATCCACGCACTGGGCGCCGCGTTCCATCCCGTCCATCGACCTCGTTCTGTTAGAGGTCCTGAGTTCCCGCAGCGAACGCATCCCCCATTCCGCTCCCCTTTACATCACGGGGTTGACCAGCCTGCCGATGCCCTGGATTTCCACGACGACCTCGTCGCCGGACTTCAAGAACACCGGGGGCTTGCGCGCCACACCGACGCCCGAAGGCGTGCCGGTCAGGATCACGGTCCCGGGGTACAGCGTCGTGTCCTGACTGAGAAAGCTGATCAGTTCGGCGATGGTGAAGATCATCCCAGCGGTGGAGTCGCTCTGCATGACTTGGCCGTTGAGGATGGCTTGGACCGCCAGGTTCTGCGGGTCGGGGAGGTCCTCGGGGGTGACCAGCACCGGGCCCAAGGGACAGAAGGTGTCAAAGCTCTTGCCGCGGATCCATTGGCCCCCGTTGTGGCGTTGCCAGCGGCGCGCCGAGACGTCGTTGGCGCACGTGTAGCCTAAGACGTGGTCCAGGGCCCGGGCGGGTGAGACGTCGCACGCCTCTTTGCCGATGACCACCGCCAGCTCGGCCTCGTAATCCACCTCCGGGCCGTGCTGGCAACACTTCGGGATGCGGATCGGCTGGTCCGGGTCGGCCAGGGCGTTGGTGGGCTTCATGAACACCACGGGCTGGGACGGGATGTCGAATCCCCCTTCCGCCGCGTGCTTGCGGTAATTGAGCCCGATGCAAAAGATGTTCGGTGGAGCCACCGGTGCCAGCCGTTTGCGGATCGGCGCGGTGCGCCCCGACAGCCGCAGAGGGCCGAGCAGGTCGCCCTGCAGCACCGCTGCAGTGCCGTCCCCGCGGTCGTGCCCGATCGCCACCTGCCCCGAATCGTCCACGAAACGTGTAATCCGCATATCGAGTCCCTTCAAAGGCGGAGCGGTCAGGCGGCCGGTCGACGCCCCGACCTCAAGAGCATAAAACCATCCCAATAGCCCCCAGCGGCCCGACAGGATAACCGACGTGATAAGCTGTCGGGGGCCCAGAGGGGGGCTGGGGTCCGTTGGGATATCACGGCGGCTGGGCCCGGACCTCGCTCCGCGAGCGAATACGCACGGGCGGTCCAAACACCGCCCTCCCAGGACGATAAGATCATCCATATGACCGAATTGCCAGGACGCAGTTGGCAGGACTTGGCGGACGCGGCGGGTAAGCGCTCCGAGGTGCCCGAGGGACTCTGGATGCGCTGCCCGG
>JAJUHR010000008.1 GCA_029267795.1 Planctomycetota bacterium | reverse complement strand
TGCCCACGGCCCGTGCACACCCGCCGCCAGCGAAACCAGCGACGAGCCCGCAGGCAGCGGCTGCTCGATCCGCAGATTCGTAGAACCCTCGGACACCCGCTGGATCGATTGCACCATCGTCCCCGGCTCATCGACCCCCCCTGGCGGATAAACCAGCCACAGCCGCCCTTGTGAACAGGCCAGACATCCGGCCATGATTTGGCCGTTAAGCGGCACGACCGAGACCAGCGAGTCCACCCGGTCCAGAACGTGGCGGTAATACAAATCGAAGTGCTGGCCGTCGGGCCGGTTGCGTACCAGCCAAAGATCCTGCTCGTCCCCCGCGGCAGGGAGCGTTTGAGCCTTAGCCGACTGCGGCAGCACCACCGCTACCCACACCACCCATAGGGTCGAAAGCGCAACCCACCGTCGCCGCCACCAGCCACGGCTGGCCAAACTGATCCTTAACTTATATGAACCCACGGGCCACACAATAATCCATCACGCGCCCCAGGCCAAACCCGTTCCCGTGAACCGAACCCGGACCCGCCAACCGTGCCGTGGCGAGCGACACTTGCTTGCATTTCACGCCTCCTAACCCCCGCCACCGGCGCAGTGCTCCCTGTTGGCCAGCCCGTCGACAAGGTAGGATGCGCGGGTGCTCAGATACCGACTCCTCTTTGGCCCGCTCATGGTCGCCCTGCTTGTCGCGTTGATCTTTCTCGACGATCGCGTGGGAAGCCTGACTTTCAACCTGCCCTTGACCCACCCCTCGTTGCCTCGATCCCTGCAGTTGCCGCCCGGGTTCCTCATGATGAGTGTGTTCGCGGTGCTGATCTGCCTAGGCACGCGCGAGCTGCGGGCGATGTTCCAGGCCAAGGGCATCCAGACCCACTTCCTGGTCCTGAGCTTGGCGAGCATCACCGCCTGCTCGCTGAGCTACCTGGTCCCGGACCACCTCGGTTCGGCCCGGAGTGTCGCTGCAACCACCACGCTGATCGTCATCTACCTGCTCGCGGCGCTGATCCTTCATACCCGCCGAGGGCGCACCGAGGGCGCCGTGGCCGCGGCCGGGGTGACGATGCTGACGATGATCTACTTCGGCTTTATGCCGGGGTTTTTCATGGCAATCCGCCGAACCCACGGGGCGTGGGTTGTCGCCGCGATCATGCTGATTGCCAAGTCCGGGGACATCGGCGCCTACTTCACCGGCCGAGCGATCGGCAAGCACAAGCTGATCCCTTGGCTGAGCCCCGGCAAAACGTGGGAGGGTTTGATCGGCGGCGTCGCCCTGGCCGCGATCGTCGCCACAGCCCTGGCCGCCGTCGCCAACCGTTACTACCAACCTTCTCCCCTCCTGACCGCGGGCCTTTCCGACCTCCCCCCGCCGCTGACCCCGCACTACCCCCTCGGGTTCGCCTCGATCGCCGGGGTTTTGATCGGCTTGGTTGGCCACTTGGGCGACTTGATGGCGAGCCTGTTCAAACGGGATGCCGACTTCAAAGACTCGGGACGTAGCATCCCGGGCTTCGGCGGCCTGCTGGATGTGGTCGACTCCCCCATCGCCGTCGCCCCACTGGCCTACTGGCTGCTGACTTGCCTAGAGTAAAAAAAGCCCGATGCCGCCACTGTCAAGCGTCTCGTGGCGCACGCCCTACCGTTGCTATACCTTGTCCAACCCGCAAGTTCAGCACAAACCTATCATCCAAAACAATCGATACCATCCCTGCGGTCTTCACCGAACGCCTTGTTATGATGGGGTTAAGGCTATATGTTTAGTTCTTTCCGGCAGGCGGCGCCTCCTGGAGGTACAGGGTTAAATGACCAGGAAGGACGCTGCCGCTATGAATCGGACCCATAAGAAGATGACCGTAGGCACGTTCACCCCTAAGGCTACGGACGCCCTGGACCGCGAGCCGCTGGACCGGCGGGTCGGGCACTTAGGCCCCGAGGGGGAGTTGCTCCGGCAGGCGGAGCGAAGCCTGACCCTTGCCGTCGATCAGCTGATCGCCCAGCAAAACCCCGACGGCCACTGGCGAGGAGAATTGGAGGGGGACTCCATCCTCCAAAGTGAGTACATCCTGCTTAAGTTCATTATCGAGCAGGAAAAAGACTCACGCCTGCCCAAGATCGCTAATTATCTGCGTTCTCAGCAGCGCCAGGAAGACGGCGCCTGGGTCCAATATCCCGGCGCCAAGCCGGATTTAAGCGCCACGGTCAAGGCCTACTTCGCCCTGAAGCTCATGGGCGATCCCCTCGACTGCCCCCACATGACCAGGGCCCGCCAACTGGTCTTGTCTCTAGGTGGGGCTGAGCGATGTAACACCTACACCAAGTTCTACTTAGCCGCTTTGGGCCAGATGCATTACGACGCCGTGCCGGTTATCCCGCCGGAGATGGTGCTTCTGCCCAAGTGGTTTTATTTCCACCTGGACAAGGTCTCGGCTTGGTCGCGGACGATGATCATGCCGCTGTCGATCATCTCCGCATACCAGCCGATCCGGCAGCTGCCCGAGCCGATGGGGATCATGGAGCTGTACACCAACCACGATTACCTTCACCGGCCGTTCGTGGAGTTCGACAAGCGTCTGGTCAGCTGGAAGAACCTGTTCCTGGCGGTGGACAAGCTGCTGAGGGTGCTGGAGAAGACGCGTCTGACGCCGCTGCGCCGCCCGGCCTTGCGGCGGATCGAGCACTGGATCCTCAAGCACACCCGCCACTCCGACGGGCTGGGGGCGATCTTCCCGCCGATGGTGTACATCATCATCGCGCTGCGGTGCCTGGGCTACGACCGTCGGGACAAGCACTTGGTCCGCGCCGAACGCCAGCTCGACGAGCTGATGATCGAGGAGGGGGATTCGATCCGGTTCCAGCCGTGCTTTAGCCCCATCTGGGACACCGGCATCGCCACGTACGCCCTGACGGAGGCGGGCCTGGATTGCAAGCACCCCGCCCTTCGCCGCGCTGCCGGTTGGCTGGTCGGCAAGGAATGCCGGGTCGTTGGGGACTGGAAGGCCAACGTCCGGCACGATGTGGAGCCCAGCGGCTGGTATTTCGAGTTCAACAACGCCTACTACCCCGACGTGGACGACACCGCGATGGTCGCGATGGCCTTGCGCTGCGCGGGGGGCGACCAGGCCCTAGCCGCGGCTAGGCGGGGCGTTAACTGGATGCTGGCGATGCAGAACGAGGACGGGGGCTGGGCGGCGTTCGACCGGACGATCAACCGCCCGATCCTCGAGCACATCCCCTTTGCCGACCACAACGCCATCCAAGACCCGTCCTGCCCGGACATCACCGGCCGCACGCTCGAATGCCTCGGCCACCACGGCTACGACACCGGTCACCACGCCGTGGTCAGGGCCCTGCACTTCCTCCGCACCAAGCAGGAAGAAGAGGGCTGCTGGTTCGGCCGCTGGGGCGTCAATTACATTTACGGCACGTGGCAGGTGGCCTGCGGATTGCGGGCGGTGGGCGTCGACATGAATGAGCCTTGGGTCCAAAGGGCCGGTCGGTGGCTGCGCAGCGTTCAAAAGCCCGACGGCAGCTTCGGCGAATCGGCCGACAGCTACGAGGACCCCTCTCAAAAAGGCCAAGGCCCGTCCACCGCCAGTCAGACCGCCTGGGGCACCATGGCCCTGATGGCCATTTACGGGCCCCACGACGGCGACGTGCAACGCGGCATCCGCTGGCTCTGCCAGACCCAATTGCCCGCAGGTGTCTGGGACGAACCGTGGTTCACCGGCACCGGATTCCCTCGCGTGTTCTACTTACGCTATCACCTCTACCGGCTCTACTTCCCCGTCATGTGCCTGGGACGCTACACCCGGCTCCTGCGGCAGCAAGCCGCCGCCAAGTAGGGGCGCGAGTCAAGGGCCGCCGAGAAAATGGCGGGGCGAAGCCCTGCCCTACGAAACTCACGGCAAAAATGAGGCAGGTCATATGCCCTGCCCTGCAGGGCTGCGCGGCGCTCTGCGCGCTTATGCGCGCGACAGGTATGACCCGTCTTCCGTGCTCACCCGCACCTGCTCGCCGATCTCGATGAACGGAGGCACACGCGTCTTGAGCCCGGTCTCCAGCGTCGCCTCCTTCGGCTGGTTCGTCGCCGTGGCCCCCTTGATGGCCGGTGGCGTGTCCGTCACCCGCAGGTCCACCGTCTTGGGCAGCTCCACCATCACCGGCTGGCCCTCTGCAAACAGGATGCTCAGGGTCGTGTTGGGTTTGAGGTACAGCATCGCGTCCCCGACCATGTCCTTCATCAGGGTGATCTGGTCGTAGGTCTCGTTGTCCATAAATACGTGGCCCTGGTTGTCGGAGTACAGATATTCCACCTGCCGACGGTCCAGGTTCACCTGCTCGACCTCTTCGCCGCTGCGCAGGCGTTGTTCGATCGTCGTCCCGTCCGGCACGCGCTTGAGCTTCAGCGAGACGAAAGCCCGCAGATTCCCCGGCGTGACGTGCTGAAACTGCGTGATCACGTAAATCGCCCCGCTGAGCTTGATCGCCATCCCGGGACGCAAGTCGGTAGATTTCAAAGCGATGGACTCCTAACTAATCCCCAAAACCGGCCCTAAATCAAAAACCGGCCCCAAAGTGTAGCCAACCTTGTCCGCTCCTCAACTGCCCCGCCCACAGAATCGGCGTATCCATCGCCCCCGCGTATCATTTCAGGCCTCGGCCAAGTCGACCACGATCCTGTTGCCGTGGACCTCGATCACTTTCACCACCCGGTCGCGCTGGATCCACTCCCCCAAGCTGATCACGTCCACGATCTGATCCCCGAACCGCGCTCGGCCGCTGGGCCGCAGCTCCGTGACCGTCCGCCCCTTGGCCCCGACCGCGATCGTGCCCCTGCCGATCACCTCGTCCCCGCTGACGCGCGTCGACGCCGCCCCAGCCCCGGAGCCGGCCCCCGCGGACAGGCTTTTGAGCACCAGACGGTTCAACACCGGAATGACCCCGAGGTATTTAGTCAGGAAATAAATCCCTACGGCGCTGACCACGATCGCCAGCAGGGTGAACAAGACCGAATCCCTTAGCCGCTGAGCCATCTCCGGCCCCGGCAGTGGGATCGGACCCCGCCCGTCCGTCGGGACGGTCATTAGGATCAGCCCCGTGAACATCGCGATAATCCCCAGTGTGCCCAGGATCCCGAACCCGGGGGTCACGAACACCTCGATGATCAGCATGATCGCACCGGCCACGAACAGCAGGATGTGCCAAACCTGCGCGAGGCCCACCAAAAACGGCGCGATCAGCAGCAACGCCAACGCCGCCAGCGCCACCACCCCGCCAAGCCCAAACCCCGGCACCTGCATCTCGAAGTACGCCCCGAGCACCATCGCCACGATCAGCAGCGTCCGTATCAACGGATGCGTCAGCCAGTACGCGACCATCTCCACCCGGCTCGGCTCGATCGACGTGAAGCTGGCCGCCTGCAGGTATTCTTCCAGCTCACGCTGACCCCGGACGGTCGCCCGCGACAAGCCCACCTGCAGCGCCCGAGTCTGATTGAGCGTCAGCAGCGTCCGCCCGTCGTGGATTTTTTGCACCAGCTCCCACTTGCCGCGGTCGGCTTCGGTCGCCACCTCGACCGTCGGGCCGCCCACCTCAAACTCTCGCCGCTGGCTCAGCAGCTGTTTCAGCCATCCGCCCTCCAGCGGCTCGCCCCGCACCATGACGCCGTAGTCCGCCTGGTTCACTAGCCGCTGGCGCCCCGTGGCGGGGTCTTTGACCTGATAAACCTCCACGCCCAACACAGCCATCGCGTGGAATAAGACGTACTCATACCCGTTGGCGGTGGCTGAATCGCGAAACTCTTCCAGGATCGGCGACAGCGCCTTGGCACGTTCGGTGGGGGCCAATTCCACCCCCGGTACGATCGGGGCGCAATCCCCCGTGGCTGAGGAGGGCGACATCACGATCCCGTCGCACGCGGCCGCGATCATCACCCCAGCTGAATACGCGTGGGGGTTCACCCACGCCAAGGTGGGAAGGTCCAAGGACTTGAGGTATTTGCTGATCTTTAGCGCGCTGTCAACCAGACCGCCGGGCGTATCCAGTTCCACCACGATTAGCGATGCGCCCCGCTCCCGAGCCAGTTCGACCCGGCTCTGCAAGCTTTCGAACGTGAACCCGTAGATGATCCCCTCGATCTTGATGACCGCCACCGAGGCTCCCGGGGCAACCAAGGGCTTGAACTGTGGAGCCGCAGCCGCACCCGAAGTGGATTCCACAGCCCCCGGCTGCGGCGTTTCCGCCTGGAGACCGCAGCAGCAACAGGTCAGCACCCCGCCGACTAGCAGGCCATGCACCCCGAACAACCCTTGGAACGACCCCATAAGCCACCTAAGCCTTCGCATGTGGGCAGATTATAAGATGAGCCAGCTCAAGTCACCGTCCGCTGCTTGACCTGATAACCCCATCGCACCCCCAACCGAACATTCAGCTCGAACCGAAAAACGCGGCTTGCGCCGATCCGGCATGCAAAGCATTAACGGTTGTCGGGCTAATGGGTTGACCTATTGTTTCTCACAAGACTGCGATTTAATATATTGCCTCGGCACGGGCACACATGCTTTGAGCTCCTCTCCTTGGAGTGCCCTATTCGCGTGGTTGCAACAACTTCACGCAGGGCCTCAAGTTGAACGTCATAAGATGCGATTTATTTGGAAGTTGGTGATGCACGCAAACAACCGCAGCGGAACCGGTAGTGGCTCGTGCAGCCGCTAGGCACTATTCGACTGACGTTCACGCGGCGTGCGAAGGTCACGGTATGAACTCGACGGCGCTGGTGCTCAAAGTCATCCAAGGGCCCGATCTCGATCGCGTTTTCGAATTGCCATCGGACCGCAGGCACTTGATCGGCCGCCGCCACGGGTCGGTCCCCCTTACCGACCACCAAACTTCGCGAAGCCACGCTGAGGTCTTCTGCAAACAAGGCGTGTGGCACATCAACGACCTGCGGTCGACCAACGGCACCTTCGTCAACAACATCCGGATCACTCAACCCACGCCCCTGAACAAGGGGGATTCGTTTCGGATCGGCTCCAATACGCTGTCGGTTGTGATGGAGCACGCTGCGATCGCGGCCGGCTCCGGCGAAGGCGCGATCCAGCCGCAGGACCGAAAAAGCCAGCGCCTACCCGCCGAGCGAGGCCCCGCCGCACAGGGCGAGGTGATCGAGGGGGAAGAAGTTGAACCCTCTACGGAAGCGTTAGCCGCGGCGCTCCAGGGCCCTGGGGTCGCGGCTCGGTCTGACCGCCCGCCCCGTGAACCACTCGCAGCGGACGACTCCGAACACGGCGAGCTGCAGCCGGTCGAACGCCCCGGCACCCCAAGCTCGCTGGGACAAGCGCCCGTACTCCGGAGCCGTGGGACCGAGCCTGTCTTGGCCCCGGGCGGCGCCGCCCCCCCTGCCGGGCACCGCCCCTTGGTCGACCTCGCCCAGCCGCGCCGACAGATCCCTTTCATTGTCTGGGTGATCGTCGCCTTGCTCGTCCTGGCAAACTCCGTCCTGATCTACCAGTTGTTCGGTCCCTCTCGGAAGCAGACCGAACAGATGCTCGAGGAGCTGGTGGCCCAAGCCCGGCAAAACCCCGAAGAGAATCAGAAGCTCCTCGATGAGATCGATACCCGGGTCGGTTCCAATCTTCAAAAGAGCAGCCAGTCCCTGCTCGAAGAGATGCGCGTCACCCTGCAAACGCAACTGCCCCAGGACACCGGTACGCTGCTGAGCCAGATCCTGACCCAGGTTCAGAGCCAGCCGAGGCTCGACAACGATCAGGTCGCCGCCCAAGTCGCCCAGGCCGTGCGTCAGCAATCCGCTGAAGTCAAGGAAGAAATCATCCAGGAGATCACCCGCACGCTGCGTTCGCGGCCCGCCGAGCCCACTGCGACGGACCAATTGCTACAGAAGATCCTGACCCAGTTGCGGATGCAAGGCGCCCCCGCGGGCGCCGCCGCCCCCGTCGGGCCTGCGCCGGGTGTTTCGCGGCCCGCCGTCGCCGATCCAGCAAGCCCCACCGCTCCCATGAATCATCCGGGCCGGCCGGCCACCGACTTCTCGCCCTTCGGCCGCATCATCTTCCTGGTCGACGCCTCCGGCTCGCTGATCGACACGCTCCCCCGCGTCGTCGCCGAGCTGGGCGCTTCCATCAACCAGCTCGATGAACATCAGTTCTTCACCGTGATCTTCTTCCAGCACAACGCCGCTATCGAGGTCCCACCCCGCGGCCTTAAGGCTGCAAGCCAAAAGATAAAGGAGCAGACGATCGGCTGGATCGACCCCGACACGGGGCACATCCTGCCCAGCGGGTCGTCCAACCCGGTCAACGCCCTGAAAGTGGCGATGGGCTACGCCCCCGACCTGGTGTGCATCTTCTCCGACAGGATCACGGGTAAGGGCCCCGGCGAAATCGACAGGGACCAACTGCTCGGTCTGCTGCGGGAACTGAACCCCAGCCGCTACACCATTTTCAACACCGTCCAGTTCTTCTACCCCGACCCGCAGGAAACCCTCAAGACCATCGCTTTGGAGTACGGCGGTGTGTACCGCTTCGTGCGAGAGTCCCAGCCCTTGCCGATCGAGGTGCCGGTCGAATCCTCTGCGGAACCCAATAGTTCGGGTGAAACCGACGAACCGGCAGAGCCCTCCCAGCAAAACCGCGTAACCGCCAAAGAGCTGCTTAAAGGCGCGCCGTAAAAAAAATCCCTTCAGCCCACCGTGGCGCGACGTTGCGTCGAAAACGGCTTTTCAGCGTTTTTTCTTCGGTGATTTTTGCCGGCCGCGGCGGGCGGCCGCCGCACGGCCACGCCCCACCACCACCGCTGAACGGGAATCGCACGTGTGCTCGATGCACCGCGTCACCAGCGCCGTCCAGCCTGTCTGGTGGTTGGCCCCCAAGCCACGACCCGTGTCGCCGTCGAAATACTCGTGGAACTGCAGCAGGTCCCGGAACGCCGCGTCCTGGGCGTAGCGGGTGTCCGCGCCATGACACGGCCGCTGCCCCGTGGGTCCCGCCAGAAAAAGGTTTGCCAACCGGCACGCGATCTCGTCCGCGACCTGTTGCAGGTTCATCATCCGTCCCGACCCGGTCGGGCACTCCACCTTCAACCCGTTCCCGTAGAAGTGGTGGTACCGCTCCAGCGCCTCGATGATCAGGTAGTTCACCGGCATCCAGATCGGCCCGCGCCAGTTGCTGTTGCCGCCGAATAAGTCCGTCGTCGACTCCGCCGGCACGTAGTCCACCCGGTGCTCCCGGCCATGCCATCTCATCACGTACGGCTGGTCCCGGTGCACGCGCGATAGCGAACGGATCCCGTAGGGCGACAGGAACTCGTTCTCGTCCAGCATGTACCGCAGCACGCGCTCCAGGCGTTGCTTTAGCGGGATCGCCAGCAGGTAGCGCAGGCGCTCGCCCTCATCCCGCCCGTCCGCCGTCTTGTAGTCGTGCGCGACCATGTACGAGATCCGCTGCGCCAGGTCGCGGCGGTTGGCCAGGAACCATTGCATACGCTTGCGGAACCCCGGGAGCCGGTCGATCACGTCGCGTTCCAGCACCTCCACCGCGCACAGGGGGATCAAGCCGACCATCGACCGCACCCGCAGCGGGATCGTCTGGCCGTCGACGTGCAACTGGTCGTAGTAGAAGCCGTCCTCCTCGTTCCACAGGCCCGTGCCGCCGAGCGTGTTCATCGCGTCGACAATCGCGATGAAGTGCTCGAAGAACTTGCTGGCCATGTCCTCGTAAGCCGGGTCGTACCGCGCCAGCTCCAGGGCCATGGACAGCATCGTTGCGCAATAGAACGCCATCCACGCCGTGCCGTCCGCCTGTTCCAGGTGGCTCCCATCGGGCAGGGGGCGGGACCGGTCGAACACGCCGATGTTGTCCAGGCCCAGGAACCCCCCGGCGAACAGGTGCTTGCCATGCGGGTCCTTGCGGTTGACCCACCAGGTGAAATTCAGCAGCAGCTTCTGGAACGTGCTGGCCAGGAACGCCCTGTCGCGCTTCTCCCGCGGCCCGGTCATCTTGTACACGCGCCAGCACGCCCAGGCGTGCACCGGCGGGTTCACGTCCGACAGGCTGAACTCGTACGCCGGGATCTGCCCGTTCGGGTGCATGTACCACTCGCGGAGGAACAGCTTCAATTGGTCCTTGGCGAACTTCGGATCGATCTTGGCGAAGGGGATCATATGGAACGCCAGGTCCCACGCGGCGTACCACGGGTACTCCCATTTGTCCGGCATCGAGACCACGTCCCGGTTGAACAAGTGCCCCCAGTCGTTGTTCCGGCCGGTCTTGCGCGATTCCGGCGGCGGCGGCATGGCCGGGTCCCCGTCCAGCCAGTCCTTCACCACGTAGTGGTAAAACTGCTTGCTCCAGAGCAAGCCCGCATACGCCTGCCGCACCACGTTTGCCGCCTCCGCTGACAGCCGCGGATCGATCACCCCCGCATAAAACGCGTCCGCCTCCTGCATCCGTTGGCGGAACACGGCGTCGAACGGTGGCCCGAACGGCTTGGGGGGCATCCGCCCCCGCTCCGCCAGCCGCAGTTTCACCGTCGCCGACTTGCCCGGCCCCAGCGTGAGCCGGTAGTACGCCGCCGCCTTGGTCCCCACGCCCTTGGGGTTCACCGCCCGCGTCTGCCCTTCCACGACATAGCGATGAAACGCGTCCTTCACATACGGCGTGTAGGTCGGTACGCCCCAGAGGCGCACGGTGTTGGTCTCGTTCTCCGTCACCAGCACCGGAGGGTGCCGGCGGTCCGGCCCACGGTCGATCTTCAGCACGAACCGCCCCAGCGTCTCGTGATCGGTCAGCAACGTATCCGGTCCGCTGAGTTCCAGCCGCGGCTTGAGCGTGCACCCCTCGTGCAGGCACCCCCAGATCCACGTGTTGCGGAACCACAGCGTCGGCAGCAGGTGCAGCTCCGCCGGCTCTGGACCCCGATTCACCGCCGTGATACGGATCAGCAGGTCGTCCGGCCCGTTCTTCGCGTATTCGGCGTACACATCGAAGTAGCGGTCCCCGTCGAACACGCCGGTGTCCACCAGTTCGTATTCGCCCGTCCTGCCCTTGCTGCGGTTTCGCTCCAGCAGTTCCGCATACGGGAACCGCGCCTGCGGATACTTGTACAACGCCTTCATGTAGGAGTGCGTTGGGGTCGAGTCGAGGTAGTAGTACAGCTCCTTCACGTCCTCGCCGTGGTTGCCCTCCTGCCCGGTTAACCCGAAAAGCCGCTCCTTCAGAATCGGGTCGCGTCCGTTCCACAGTGCCACCGCGAAGCACAGCCGGCACTCCCGGTCGCACACGCCCAGCAACCCGTCCTCACCCCAGCGGTACGCCCGGCTGCGGGCGTGATCGTGTGGGAAATAATCCCAACACGAGCCGTCTGGCGAGTAATCCTCGCGAACCGTCGCCCACTGACGCTCCGCCAAGTAAGGCCCCCAGCGCTTCCAGTTCGCCAGCCGCGCCGCGTCCTGAGCCAAACGAACCAGCTCGGGGTTGTTCTTGCTCGCGTTCTTAGCCATGTCCGCCCGTCCCCGCGACCGGTAACCCCCCCAAGCACCACATCGTCGTAGCTCGTCCGGCTGATTATCACCGAATCTCTCGATCGTCCAACCCCCCCCAACACTGCCACAGCGGCGATGATCCCCGGGTCTCTGCCTTCGACTCGTCCCAATGAGGGAATTTTTCGTTTAGGTGTATTGCGGTGGGGTTCGGAGTGGTGGCGGAGCGGAGCGACACCACAACCACCCAGAGCCTCATCGCTCTACAGAAAAACGAAAAACGTCATAGACGACGCAAAGGCCGGCTGGGGCCCTGACGCGATCCGAGGCTTGAATGCGTACAACTACCAAGGCTTTTATCGAGTGTGGAAAGAAAAGGGAGGCCGATCAAACCGCCTCGGCGGACGCCATCGCCGTCCGGAAGCCATACATCCCCTACTCCGCCGACGGTTTTCGGTCGCTTTACCGGCTTTTTCGTTTGGCAAGCTTGTGCGGCTGGGGGGGCTTGGAATCCTTCAGCTCCTCGTCGTGCTGCTTCTGGGCCTGCAGGAAGCGGTGCACGCACGCTCGGATCTCCATTCGCGCCTTGCTCCCGGACTCCCAGCCCAGCGTGTGGACGATGTCTTCCCCGTCCGATCCCTCCAACTCCTTGTAGGTCGCGAAGAAGTGCTCCACTTCTTTCAAAAAGTGTGCCGGCACCGCCCAGAGGTCGTGCGTGTCCGCAAAGATTGGGTCCGAATTCGGCACCGCCAGGACCTTGTAATCGTTGAACCCCTTGTCGGTCATCTTGAACAGACCGATCGGCCGGGCCTCGATCAGGCACCCGCTGAACGTCGCCTCGTTCACCATGACCAGGATATCCAGCGGGTCCCCGTCCTCTGCAAGGGTCTGGGGGATGAACCCATAGTCGCCCGGGTAGTGCAACGAGGAGTAGAGGTAGCGGTCCAGCCGCAGCAAGCCCGTGACCTTGTCGACTTCGAACTTGCTCCGCCGGCCCTTGGGTATCTCCACGATCACGTTCACCACGTCCGGGACCATCGGCCCGGGGGGTACCAGGTGATAACGGCTCGGTATAGGCAGGGGAAACTCCATTCGGCTCCCGTTCTCTTCCCAACCGGCACTATAGCCGCGACTCCCCCGCGAGGAAACCGCCTTCCACGCCGATTCGAACGTTTTCGAATCGGTCGGTGGCGCGATGGGGCCCCTAACTCGCCCTGCAGCCGTGGTGATCCCTTCTCCGCCCACTGGGTAGAGCCAAAAACCGAGCCGCCCCCCTGCTCACGCTGCCCGCCGCCGCGAGAACAGCGCTTGGCGCACCTGCTGGGACGCCAGCCACCACGGGTGCGTGAGCACCTGGTTCCACGGCCGGCCCGGCGAGGTGAGGATCGTGTACGTCCGCCTCTGGTACCCCACCATGCGCCACAAACGCATGCGCTGCCGCAGCGGGAGTAGCCGCGCGTACCGCTTTTCGATCTGGATCAAGGTTTCGACGAACCGCAGCGGTTGGGCGCACGTCTTGCTCTGCTCGTGCAGCCGGTAGGTCGCCAGCGCTCGGTCGACGACCGTCGGGTGCGCCCCAGCGGCGAAGAACCGGCACCACAGGTCCAGGTCCATGCAATAATGCAACGACGGGTCCAGGAGCCCCACGCGGTCCGTCAGCAGCCGCCGCCAGAACGTCGCCGGTTGTGGGACTTCGAAGCCTCCGTCGCGGATCAGCGCCCCGCCCAGGGTCATCCGCCCCCCCGGCCGGATCACACCGATCACCCCGCCGGCGTGATCGATCCGGCAACAGCTGCCGATCAGCCACTGGGTCTGCGGGTGTTCTTGGAAGTACTGGCCGACCGTTTCCAGCGCCCCCGGCAGCAGTGTATCGTCCGAATTCAGCCACCCCAGGATGTGTCCGTTGGCCCGCTGGAACCCCTTGTTGATCGCTTCCGACTGTCCGCCGTCCGGCTCGATGACCACAAAGTCCAGCCGGTCGTGGTACCGCTTGATGATGTCGATCGACCCGTCCGTAGACCCGCCGTCCACGATCCCGTATTGAAGATTCGGGTACCCCTGCTCGAGCACGCTCTGGATCGTCCGCTCCAGGAACTGTGCTTGGTTGTATGAGGGCGTAACCAGTGAGATCCGTGGCCATTTCATGGCAAGGGCTCCTTGACCGGCGTCTCCATACCCGATCAGGCGGCGGCCCGACCGGACCGCTCCTGGACGATCTGTCGGTACCAGCCCAGGTAGTCGCCGACCTGCCGCTGCAAATCGAACCGCTGCCGCGCGTCCTCGGCGCCCCGCAGTGTCATCCGCTGCCACATCGCTCTGTCATGCCACAAACGCACGGCGCGGTCCGCCATCGCCTCGGCGTCGCCGGGATTCACCAGCAGCCCGGTCTCGCCGTCGCGCACCTGCTCCGGCACGCCGCCCACCGCGGTGGCCACCACCGCCGCGCCGCACGCCAACGCTTCGAGCACCACGTTCGGGAACGTGTCCACGCGGGCCGCGTGCAGGTACACATCCGCAGCGCGGTAATAGCGGGCCACACTTTCGGGATCGGGTTGGTACGGGACAGAGATCACCGGCACGCCCCCTATGGCTCCGGCACGCCCGTCGTCGCCCAGGATTACGCACCTGACGTCGTGGCCCACAAGCTTTTGGCCTATGCGTTCCACGGCGCCATGCAGCATGGGGTAGTTCTTCCAAATACATCGGCGAATTCCCCGGCCGGCCAACAGCAACACCCACGCCCCGGGCGGGATCCCCAACTCCTGCCTCGCTGCCGTCCGATCCCCCGGCGTAAATACCGACAGATCCACCCCGTTGGGGATAACCCGCGCCTCCAACGTCCCCGCAGCGAGGATCGACTGTTCAAACCGCCCCATCAACCACCGGGACGGGCACGCCACGTACAGTCGGCACCGCGACAGGATGTCCCGCTTGCGTCGCCAGTTGTACGCGGTGGCGTCCCGCCGCACCGGCGGATCGACCTTCAGGTAGGGGCACGACCCGCACCCGCTGGTCCACCGGATGCAATCCAGCGAATGGGCGCAGTGTCCGCTGAACAGCCACCCGTCGTGCAGGGTCAGCACCGTCGGCACCACAGCCGATAACGCCGGCAGCTGCCTCAGATCGAAATACCCCCCGTGCAGGTTGTGGCAGTGCAGGATATCCGGCCGGCCGGCCTCCAGTTCCAGCAGCCGCCCGGTCCCGGGAAAGTGAAAATCCTCCACACCCCGGCTGGCCTCCCACTCCCGCAC
>JAJUHR010000161.1 GCA_029267795.1 Planctomycetota bacterium | reverse complement strand
TGCGGCGCGGCGCGAGGCGGCTGTTCATTTTTTGATAAAGCCTTAGGGTGGGGTAAACTGCCCCCGGATCGACGCCGAAGAACATTCCCGAACGGATCGAGTCATGGATCGACGCAAGTTCGTATCGGGCCTTTCCTTTGCGGGTTTTATAGGCATGGCCGTGCGGTGTGCGGTGTCTTGGTCCGTGTGGGCGGTGGTCGGTGCGGTGCTGGTCGTGCCGGCTTGCGGCCCGGCGCCTGAGCTGCCACAGCCCGTGGCGGTGAAGGTCAAGAAGCTGGCCGCGGAAACAGTGCGGGAAGCGACACGGTACAGCGCCACGGTGGAACCGCGTCAAAGGGTGTCGCTGGCGTTCAAGGTCTCGGGCACCGTGGAGCGCCTCTACCGTATCACGACCTTGCCCGACGGCACCGCGGTCAGGGACCTCAAGTCGCTGCCGTCTGCTGTGGAGACGACGGAGCGGGACGTGCAGATCGGCGACATCATCCCCAACGACAGTGTGATCGCCTGGCTGCAAACGCGGGACTTCGACCTGCAGGTGGCCGAAGCGGAGGCGAGGCTGCAGCGTGCGACCGAGGAGGTCAAGCGCGCCGCCTCGGCCTTGGAGATCGCCGAGCGCGATTACCAGAACCGCAAGGAGTTGTTCGAGCGGAAGGTGGCGACCCGCAAGGAGTTCGAGGACGCCGAGTCGGCGCGGGACAGCGCGGCGGCGGCGCGGCAGTCGGCGATCCAGGAGCAAATGGCGGCCCGGGCCCTGCTGGAACAGGCGCGCAACCGTCGCAAGGACTGTGAGCTTCGGGCGCGGATCGCCGGGGCCCCGGACGTAACGATCGAGACCAAGATGGTCGAGCCGGGCGAGCCGGTCGTGTCGCTGCAGCCGGTTTTCACCATCATGGACCTATCGGAGGTGCACGTGGCCTTCGGGGTGCCGGACACGCTGCTGTCACGGATCGTGGAATTGAAGTCCGGGCATCGGCCGCTGAAGGTCACGGCCGAGGCGCTGGAGCTCAGCGAAGCGTTCGAGGGGCGGATCACGAAGGTGGCGGCGAACGCCGACCCGGCGACGCGGACGTTCCTGACGGAGGTGACGCTGAAGAACCCGCCGGGGTATCCGCTGAAGCCCGGGATGATCGTGAGCGTGGCCGTGGAAGAAGCCAAGGAGGCGGTGCTCTTGCCGATGACCGCGATCCAGCGTGCCTCGGACAGCCAGACGCTGGTGGTGTACAAGGTGATGGAAGGCCGCCTGGTGCAGGCCGAGCCGGTGCGCCTGGGCGGGGTGTACAACAACCAGGTCGAGGTGTTCCCGGAACCCGGACGATTGGAGCTGGGGGACGCGGTGGTCGTGACCGGGGCGTTCCGCCTGCGGGATGGCCAGGAAATCCAGGTCCTGGAAGACATGCCTAAGGGTAATCCGCGTTGACCACGGCGCAGTTCTTTGTGTACCGCCGGCCCGTCGCCTGGACGGCGTTGGTGTTGACGCTGGTGTGGGGCGTGTACGCGTACCAGCGCATGCCCCAGCGTCGCGACCCGCAGGTGACGGTCGGGATCGGCATCGTTACGACGCCCTACCCTGGGGCCCGTGCGGAAAAGGTCGAGCAGGAGGTCACCCGCAAGATCGAGCGCAAGGTGGCGGAGAACGAGTCCGTGCAGACGGTCAACTCGCTGAGCCGCCAGGGCGTATCGATCCTGATCATCGAGCTGAAGGAGGACGTGCGGGGCAAGGACGAGGAGCTGGTCTGGCAGGACCTGGAAAGCAAGCTGAACGCGATGGAGGACCTGCCGCGGGTGGGGGACCGGCGGGTCAAGCCTTACCTGAACAAAGAGTTTGGTCAGATCGTCGCGATGCTGCTGACGATCAGCAGCCCACCGGTGAGCGACCTGGAGATCGCGCTGCGGGCCCGCAGCATCCGCCAAGCCTTGGAGCAGGCCCGC
Source organism: Planctomycetota bacterium (assembly GCA_029267795.1). GTDB lineage: Bacteria > Planctomycetota > Phycisphaerae > Phycisphaerales > Phycisphaeraceae > JAJUHR01. Next base: position 3,132 of record JAJUHR010000161.1, on the reverse strand, counting down.
GCGGGCTACCCGCCGGAGCTGCGCGAGAACCGCGTGGCGGGCATCCTGGTGTACCCCACCACGGTGGCGCGCGGGTCCGTGCTGCGGCTGGGGCGGTCGCTGCTGCGCGACCTGCGTGAGGCGGGCCTGGCGGTGGACCGGCGGATCGTCGAGGCCCCGGGCGGCGGGTGCATCGACTTCAAGCTCGCGCCGGACCCCGTCCGGCCGGGCGGCCACGTCACGCGGGAGGATATCGAGGCCTTCATGGCCCGATGGATTCAAAGGAACGGCCAGCCCCAGGACCAGCACCCGGATATCTGGCCCGGGGTGATGGTCGACACCCTGGATCAAGAGGTGCTGGAGGCGGAGCTGCGGCGCGTGGCGCCGGACAAGTACACCTACCGGGAACTGAGCGAGTTCGCCGACCTGATCCAGGACCGGCTCAAGACCTGTTCCGCCGTCGCCAGGGTCGAGCAGGTGGGCGTGCAGCGCGAGCAGGTCCAGCTGCTCTACAGCAGCCGGCGCTTCAGCCAGTTCAAGATCACCCCACGCGACGTGGTGGAGCGCCTGGAGGAGCGGAACATCAACCTGCCGGGCGGGCGCGTGGAGCTGTCGCAGCAGAGCGTGGTGGTGCAACCCAGCGGCGAGTTCAAGAGCGAAGCGGAGATCGGCCAAGTGGTGATGGGGGTCTCCGCGGCGGGCTACCCGCTGTACCTGCGCGACCTAGTGGAGGTGACCCGCGGGTACGAGGACCCGCTGAGCGTCATGAACTTCCGCACGATCAAGGTCGACCCGGATCGGCCGCCGACGGCCCTGCTCCCCGGGGAAGTGGGGGTGGGGGGCGAGTACGGCGTGGAGGAAGGCCGGCCCGTCCCCGAGCGTTACCGGCTGCAGACCACCCGGGCGATCACGCTGGCGGTCAGCCAAGTCGAAGGCACGCGGATCCAGGATTTCGCGGAACAGGTGGACCAAGTGCTGGCTGGGCTGCAAGGCCTGCTGCCCGACGATCTGCGGGTCGAACGCGCGATCGATGAGCCGAGGCAGGTCCAGCAGAAGATCGCGGAGTTCAACAGCTGCCTGCTCGAGGCGATCGTGCTGGTGGTGCTGCTGGCGATGGCGCTGATGGAGTGGCGCAGCGCCATCCTCGTGGCGGCTTCGATCCCCCTGACCCTGGCGATGACGCTGGGCATCTGCCACATCATGGGCGTCGACTTGCAGCAGGTTTCGATCGCAGCGCTGATCATCGCGCTGGGGATGCTGGTGGACGACCCGGTCGTGGCGGCGGACGCGATCAACCGGGAGTTGGCGGCGGGCGAGCCGCGGGACCGGGCGGCGTGGTTGGGGCCCCAGAAGCTGGCGCACGCGATCCTGTTCTCCACGATCACGAACATCGTCTCGTTCCTGCCCTTGTTGCTGGTGACGGGCCGGACGGGGGAATTCGTCTACTCGCTGCCGATCGTGGTGTCGGTGGCGCTGGCCTCGAGCCGGATCGTTTCGATGACGTTCATGCCCCTGCTGGGGTATTACGTGCTGCGCGGCCAGAAGGGCTTCGAGTCCGCCCTGGAGGCCGGGGAGGCCGCCGGGGGGAAAGGTTACCGGTTCGCGCGGGCCTATAACGGGTTCAGCGAGTGGTGCCTGAGGCACAAGGCCGCCACCCTGCTGGTGTGCCTGGTGGCGTTGGCGGGGTTTGCGTCGGTGGTGCCGTGGATCGGCACGTCCTTCTTCCCGAAGGACCTGCACAACGTCTTTAGCGTGAACCTGTATCTGTCGGAAGACTCCCCGATCCTCGCCACCCGCCGCGAAGCGATGGAGGTGATGCGGCGCATCGACGAGCTAGAGGGGCCACGCATCGCGTCATACACGACGTTCGTGGGCGCCGGCGGGCCCCGGTTTTGGCTGTCGATCTTCCCGGAGCAGCCGTCGGACAACTACGCGCAGATCCTCGTGCACACGGCCGACCGGGAACACACCGCGGCGATCGTCCGTCGGCTGCGGCGGTCGCTGCCGTCGATGATCGCCGCCGGCCGGGTGACGATCGAGCAACTCGAGACCGGCCCGCCGGTGGGCATCCCCGTGCAGGTGCGGGTGTACGGCCCGGACGTGGAGGTGTTGCGGCGGCTGTCGCAGCAGGTCAAGGACCTGATGGTGCTGGCGCCGGGCAGCGAGAGCATCCACGACGACTGGGACCCGCCGGTGTTCCAGGTCTCGCTGGACGTCAACCCGGACTACGCGAACCTCAGCGGGATCACGCACCAGGACGTGGCGGCGGTGGTGAACACCGGCCTGTCGGGCTATGCCGCCACGCAACTGCGGGAGAAGGACAAGCTGATCGACATCACCCTGCGGCTGCGGCCCGAGGAGCGCAGCAGCCTCAACGACCTGTACAGCCTGGACGTGATGAGCGTCACCGCGGACGTGCAGGTGCCCCTGCGTCAGATCGCGCGGTTCGAGCCGGAGATGGTCTCGCCGAAAATCCGCCGGCGGAACCACGAGCGGTGCGTCACCGTCAAGTGCGAGACCGTCGAGGGCGTGCTGCCGAGCCGAGTCGTGGCGAAGCTGCAGAAGACCCTGCCGATCGCGGCGGCGGCGTGGCCGGTGGGGTACCGATACGAGTTCGGCGGCGAGAAGTACGAGCAAGAGAAGGGGTTCGCGTCGGTGACGGTAGCCCTGATCGTCTCAGTCATTTCGATCTACGCGATCTTGGTGCTGCAGTTCAGCAGCATGACCAAGCCGCTGGTGGTGTTTGCGGCGGTGCCGTTCGGGATCGGGGCGGGGATGATGGGCCTGCCGCTGTTCGGGGCGCCGTTCGGGTTCATGGCGTTCCTGGGGGTGGCGTCGCTGGCGGGGACGATCGTCAGCCACATCATCGTGCTGTTCGATTACATCGAGGAGATGGGGTTGCGGGGTGAGCCGGTGCGGCGGGCGGTGATCGACGCGGCGCTGGTGAGGCTGCGGCCGGTGCTCGTGACGGTGCTGACCACCGTCGGCGGGCTGGTCCCGCTGGCTCTCCGCGGCGGGCCGCTGTGGGAGCCGATGTGCTACGTGATGATCGTCGGGCTGCTGGTGGCGACGGTGGTGACCAAGGTGATCGTGCCGGTGCTGTACGTCGTGTTCGTCGAAGACCTGGGCCTGATCCGATGGAAGGCCGGCAAT
>JAJUHR010000414.1 GCA_029267795.1 Planctomycetota bacterium | reverse complement strand
TGTTCGGCGTGCTCGCGGGTCTTTTCGAGGAAGGGTTCGAAGTCGAGCTTGACGAACAGCTCCGCCAGCTGTGGGTCGAACTGGGTGCCGGCGTTTCGGCGGATTTCGGTGAGGACCTGTTCGAGCGACATCGCCCCGCGGTAGGTGCGGTTGGAGCTCATGGCGTCGCAGGCGTCGGCGAGGCTGATCAGCCGGCCGAACAGGGGGATGTCCGGCCCGGCGAGCTGGTAGGGGTAGCCGCGTCCGTCCCAGCGTTCGTGGTGGTAAAGGACGCCGGGGACCAGGTCTTGCATTTGGCGCATGTTGCCGAGGATCCTGGCGCCGATGAGCGGGTGCATCTTGATGAGGGCGAACTCCTGCTCGGTCAGAGGGCCGGTCTTGCAGAGCACGGCCTCGGGGACGCCGATCTTGCCGATGTCGTGGATCAGCGCCGAGATGTGAACGCGTTCGATGGTGCGTTCGTCGAGCCCGGCGGCGGCGGCGAGCTGGCGTGAGAGCAGGGCGACGCGTTCGGAGTGGCCGTAGGTGTAGCTGTCCTTGGCGTCGATGGAGTTGGTCAGGGCGTGGAGGGTGCCCATGAACATGGCCTGCATGTCGGCGAAGAGCATCTTGTTCTCGAGGAAGATCGAGAGGCTGTAGGCCAGGGCGCTGCAAAGCTTAGCCTCGGCGGTGCCGATGGGCGAGCCGTCGAGCTTGTCGCCGCCGAAGAGGATGCCCAGGTGCTTGTCGCCCTGGACCAGGGAGACGGCCAGGAGCTGGTTGGCCAAGCGGGAAAGCTGGGGGATGTTCGCCACGGCGGTGTCGCTGAGGATCAGGGGGTGGCGGCCGCGGCCCTGGCGGAGCATCAGCACCTTGCCGATGCGGTGCAGGGCGTGCTGGTCGCACCGGACGTCGCCGGAGGTGAAGACCCGGCCCGCCAATTCGTCGAGGCGTGGCTCGTCCTCGGTCAGTTGCAGCGCGACCCAGGTCAGCCCGAGGACCTCCTGCAGTTGCCGGCAGGCGAAGACGAGGAACTGCGCTGGGGGCTGATCGATGGTCAGGTGGGTGGAGAGCCTGTAGAGCAGGCTCAGCTCCTCGTACGATTCGCTGAGTTGGCGGCTCATGACCTGCAGCTCGGCGGTACGGCTGTCGAGCTCCAGGGCGTCGTGCTGGAGCCAGGCGAAGATCCTGGCGAGGCGGCGGATCTGGTCCGCGGAGAGCAGCGCGGTGCGGTCGATGCGTGCCAGGGCCACTTCGCGGTCGATCCGCTGCTGATCGCACAGCAGGGTCAGCCACTCGCTGGTCGTCAGGTCGTCGCCGAAGAGTAGCGCCACCGGCTGGGGCGGGGCGGTCCCGGCCGACCAGGTGTGCCGGCGGTGGTCCCCGGGCAGCGGGATCAACCACACGCCCTGCCAGACCTCCACGGCTTGGCCCGAAAGCCCCTGGAGCAGCGGCAGGTGTTGCCTGACGGCGGCGGTGAACTGGGGGGAGCCGGCGATGAGCGACTCGACCCAGCGGCCCGAGCTCCGCACCGTCACCGATCCGTCCGTCCCGAGCAGAGCCAGCGTCACACCCAGCGACTCGAGGCGCGCGCGCAGGCGGTCGGATAGGCCTGGAAACTCGACAGAATAATGGGACTGAACCACGGGTCTGTGACTCCACCTTGCGGAGCTGGAACTGGGCTCCTCCAGTCCGCGATGGCCGTGCGCATGGCCAAGCCGCGCATCGGCGGTGTTCACGCAGCGGACCGGAAGACGCGGGGCTCTAAGCCACCGATGCGGCGGGCGGACCTCGATTCCCGGCACGATCAACGCGGTCCATCTGGATTACAGGTGTCTGACGGTTACCTCCCCCCAATCGCCGAACGGTGTCGTCGAGACGTTGTCGCGATCGTCACCGAAATAGAAACAGTCCTCCCTTGTGGGGAAGACTGTCGTGGATATTGGGCTGATTCTCGATCAAGTGCTTCTCCCCGCCTGCCGTGCTCCGTCCCTACCGGCACAACCCGGGGCGGTCACG
>JAJUHR010000448.1 GCA_029267795.1 Planctomycetota bacterium | reverse complement strand
GGTTGGGGCCGAAGCTTCCGACGGGGTAGAGCACTTCGAGCCCTTCGCCGGGGTTGAAGCTGACGCTGGATGGGGAGGCGGCTTGGTCTTCGAGGGGAGTGAGGTTGGCGAGGCGTAGTTCGAGCCGGCCGGAGTCGTCGATCGCCGCGGAGGGCAGGTCGATCACGTGGTAGACGTTGTCGGCGACCTTGATTTGCCCGAACGGGCGATCGTTGAGCCACATCGCCAGGCGTACGAACCCATCGGGCGGGGGGTTGGAGGATCGGGGCTTGAATCGCAGTTGGACGGCTGGGGCGGTGTGCCTGGCGTGCTGCAGCCCGGTGAAGAGGTAGCGCTCATCGGCGAGCGGGGCGATGGTGTACCACTTGGCGATGACGGCTTGTTCGATGGCTTGGCGGTCCGCGGGGCTCAGGGGCTCGCGGTAGCGGTCCGGGGCCTCGGCCTGCAGCTGTTTCAGCCGCCGTTGGAATCGGTGGGTCAGCTGGTCGGGCGTGGCGGGCTGGGCTTGCACGGCGAACCGGGCGATGAAGACTTCCTGGTCGACGGCGGCGCGGTCGGCGGGGTCGCGGGCGGGTTGCTGGCGGAGGACGTGCGCGAAGGCGTACACGCCGGCGCCGGCCACGGCCACGAGCAGCGCGTCCAGTAGGACCAAGCCCAACCATTTGCCCAGGAGGTACTGTCCCCGCGAGATGGGCTTGGTGAGGGTCAGCAGGGCCTGCTTGTCGTGCAGCTCGTTGCAGATCGTCCAGCACGCCACCAGGAGGGTCATCAGGCTCAGCAGGCCGCCGACGCCCCAGAGGGCCCAGGTGAGGAAGAACTGGGCGCGGTACTTGAGCAGTTCGTTGGGGTCCAAGACGAAGGGTAATGCGGAGACCAGGAGCACCAGCAGGGCGACGAAGACCATGGCGCGCTTCAGGTGCACGGCTTCGTTGACCACCGTACGGGCGACGCCCAAGGCGGCGAGGCCCGGTGACAGGGCTGCGCGCAGGGTCGCCACGCCCAGGCCGCACCCGCCCGTCATGCACGCGATGCCGAGCATGGCGATTGCGACCGCGGGCTGGCCGGCCCACCAAGACCCGGCCGCGGCGGCGGTGGCGGCGACAAGAAAGCTCAGCCAGGCCCATCGTCTGGTGCGGGTGGCCCACGCGTGTCGCCCGGCGGCGATCGCCACGAGGGCGTCGAGAGCAGCGGTCGTGCCCACGATGACGGGAGGCGGTTGGAAGAGCCTCCACCACCAGAAAACCGCGGCTACCACTTGGATCAGCAGCCAAGCCGAGGCCAGCAGCGCGGCGAAATCGACTTTGGGCTTGGGTTCGAGGGTGGATTTCATGGCGAGTTCCGCGGGTGGTCGGGGTTGTCGGATTGCGGGTTGTCCCGAAAGGCGTGGTTCGCGGAGGGTTCGTCGGGGTAGGTTGGTGGGTGGTTCGGCGCTGCTGTGTGTGCGGACAATGAGTCGATCAGGGTTCGGTCAGGCTGCTCAGTCTCGGGCGGCTGGGGGGTCGGTAAGGCGGCCGGCGCGGGGGCGGGTTGCCCAGGGAAAGGGGTGAGGGCCGGGGTGGTTCGTGTGCGTGCGCCGGTTGGGGTGGCGGTCGTGCTCGTGGGGGGGTGAACAAGCGTTTCGATCAGGGCGGCGCTGCCGGCGCCGTCGGGCGAGCTTGTCGCGGCTGC
>JAJUHR010000234.1 GCA_029267795.1 Planctomycetota bacterium | reverse complement strand
GTGTACCGGCGGGGGCGGCGCTGGCCTTGCTGGTGGCGGTCTTTGTGGGAGCGCCGGTCCGGGCGGAATCCGCGATGGGCCCTCGGTTGGAGCCGGGTACCCTCGATGCCTTGCGCGCTTTGCCGGTGATGCACGACGGCCGGGTCAAACCACTGGACACGGTCGCGCGGCAAACGATCCGCCAAATCACTGGTCGCACGTACTTCAGTGTCCCGGTCGAGACGGAAGGGGAGCTTCAGGTCGCCCAGAAGATGGATCCCGTGGAGCTCCTGCTCGCCCTGATGAGCGACCCCGAGCGGTGGGCGCAGGTTCCGATGATCCAGGTGGAACTACTGGAGTTGCGGGACTGGTTGGGGATGCCTCGGTCGCATACCCACATCGCGGCGATGAGCCTGATCGAGCACCCGCGGTTTCACGCACGGGCGCAGGAGTTGTTCGCCCGCAGCGCCGAGGCTGAGCAGCAGGGCATGCGCTTCGTGCCTTCGCGGTTGGAGCAGGCGATCATGGACGTCGCCCGCCGTGAGGGGCACTTCCGTGCCGCGTGCCACGGGGCGCTGCTCGGGCTGTTTCCCTACCCCAGCGACGAAGGGTTCTTTCAGTGGTTAGCAGATCAAGACGCCAAGGGCGGTCCGAACCCCGTGGCAAGGGTGGCGCTGATGCACTATCGCGAGCTGCCGGGGAGGCTTTCGGAGCCGGAGCGTCGGGCAGCTTTTGTGGAGCGGGCGGGGTGGATGCCGCTGAGCGCCTTACTGAACACCGACCCAGCCGATCTTCCGCCCTCGGTGCGTGAGCGATGGACCGCAGCGGGAGCGCTGTGGGCCAATGCCCTGCGGCAATACGCAGCGGGGGAGCCGGCCGACGCGGCGGTCCTGGCGCTGGCCCAGCAGTTGCCCGAATACACTGGAGCAAGCACGCCGGCCGATCGCGTTCACCTCGAGGTCTTTTACAACGCGCTTCATCCGTTCCGCTGGGCCGTGGTGCTGTTCCTGCTGTCGGCTGTGGTGTTCGCGGTGGCCACACAGGTCCCCGCGGCCCGTTGGGTGTACGCGGTGGGAGTCGCCACGCTGCTGGCCGCGGTGGGGGTGCACGTTTACGGGTTCTTCCTGCGCGTCCGCATCAGCGGCTGGGCGCCGGTGACCAACATGTATGAGACGATCATCTGGGTCGCGCTGGTCTGCGCGGCGCTCGGGCTGGTCTTGGAGCTGATCTATCGCTGGAAGGCGATCGGGCTGGCGGCGGCGATCGTGGCGGCGGTCTGCGGGCTGATCGCCGACATCATCCCGCCCAACCTGGGGGCTGAGATCCGCAACCTGCAGCCCGTGCTGCGGAGCAACTTTTGGCTGTCGACGCATGTGACCACGATCGTCAGCAGCTACGCCGCGTTCGCGCTGGCCCTGGGATTGGGCAACCTGGCTTTGGGGATCTACCTCTTCGCCCCCGGCAGGAAAGAAGCCCTGCGACGGCTGGGCCTGTTCATCTACCGAGCTCTGCAGGTGGGCGTGCTGCTGGTGGCTGCGGGGACGATCCTGGGCGGGGTGTGGGCAGATCAGAGCTGGGGCCGGTTCTGGGGCTGGGACCCCAAAGAAGTCTGGGCCCTGATTGTGCTGCTGGTATATTTGGCCCTGCTGCATGCGCGGTACGCGGGTTGGGTCGGTCAGTTCGGGCTGGTAGCGGGCGCGGTGCTGGGCTTCCAGACGGTGATCATGGCTTGGTATGGGGTAAATTTCGTGCTCGGGGTCGGGTTGCACTCGTACGGGTTCGGCACGGGCGGGCGGTGGCAGGTGTTCACCTACGTTCTGGCGCAGTGTGCTTTCGTCGCGGCTGCGTGGTGGAGGTGCCGACGGCTGCTCGGCTCAGCGGCGGGCACCGCGACGACCGAGGAAATTCTCCCGCAAGTTCCCCCGGCGACCGCGGTGGACGCTGCGACGGCTTAGCGATGGGCGTGGAACCCTTGAAGGGCAGCCTATGGCGGTGAAGCGCATGCTCGACGCGGAGCTGGCGGGGCAAAAGCTCGCGGCTGGCGAATTGCGTCGGTACGACATCTTTCAGGACGTGGCCCCCGCTCAACTGGAGAAGTTTCCCGGAACGGTGTCGCTGCGGGAGTTTAAGGCCGGCGAGGTGATCTGCCGGGAGGGACAGGGCGGCACCACCGCGTTCTACATCCTCCAGGGCCGAGTCCGCATCTTCATCAGCCGGCGGATGGACGCGGCGCGACAAGGCTCCGGCGGCGCGCGCAGCGGCTTGATCGCGGCGATCGGCAGGCTGTTGGGCCAGAAGCGCGTCGAGGCAAGCCCCCGGCACCGCGGCGATCACCTCGTGCCGATCGACGCGTCGGTCGACCTCCGCTACGGCGAACTGGCCGCTACCCTCAGCGCCGGCGAGGTCTTCGGGGAGATGAGCTGCCTGAACCTGGCGCCGCGGTCGGCCACGGTGGTGGCCGAAACCGACTGCCGGATGCTCGAGATCCTCCGCAACATGTACGAGGTGCTCCAGCGGTCCAAGACGTTCAAGGAACGGATGGACGCCAACTACCGCGACCGGGCGCTGGCGGGCCACCTGAAAAACGTGCCGATCTTCGAGTCGCTGTCGGTCCAGGAGCTCGAGCACCTGCGTCGATCGGCGCAGCTAGTCTCCGTGGAGGCCGGGCACGTGATCTTCCGCGAGGGCGACCCGGCGGACGACCCGAACTCGGGCGGGATGTACATCGTTCGGCTGGGGCAGGTCAAGGTTTCTCAAGCGGCCTACGGCGGTGAACGCACGCTGGCGTACCTGACCAAGGGCGACTGCTTCGGCGAGACCGGCCTGCTCCAGAACGCCCGGCGCAACGCCACGTGCACCGCGGTGGACCACCCGATCATCGAAAGCGGCCGCAAACGCAAGCCCGCACGCGTGGAGCTGGTGCGGATCCAACCCGAGGACTTCAACCGACTCATGGCCCAAAACCCGCGGGTCAAGGGCAAGCTGGAAGCCCTGGCGGAGCAGCGCCTGCGTGAGCAACGCCGCATGAGCGTCGCCTCCACGACGACGCAGTCCAAGCGCGTGGAGGAGTTGGGGCTGCTGCAGGGGCAGAACCTGATGCTCATCGACCTGACCCGGTGCACCCGCTGCGACCAGTGCGTGGACGCGTGCGTCTCGGCGCACGAGGACGGGGTGACACGCCTGATCCGGGAGGGCCCGCGGTTCGACAAATACCTGGTCCCGTCCAGCTGCCGGATGTGCATGGACCCGGTGTGCATGATCGGCTGCCCGGTCGGGTCGATCCGCCGGACGCAGGACCTGAATATCTTCATCGAAGATTGGTGCGTGGGCTGCGGGTTGTGCGCCAGGCAGTGCCCGTACGACTCGATCCAGATGCACCGGCTCGAGGAGTTCGGCCAGGAGGTGTCGGAAGAGTTCGCCCGCATCGCCGAGGGCGGGGACGTCGTGGCGGTCACCGAACGGGCGGTGGTATGCGACCAGTGTTCCGGTTTGCCGACGGGCCCGGCGTGCATGTACGCCTGCCCACACGACGCGGCGATCCGCGTGAACGCCCGGGAATTCCTGGGCGCGGTCGAGCCGCAGCCCGCGGGCACCAGCCGGTGAGTCCGGCGTTAAAGGCCAAGCCGTCCCGCCGCGATCATTGAAGGTTCAGTCAATATCGGATGCTCGTGGATCGCAAACACATCCCGTGGGCGGTGGCGACTTCGGTGGCGGGGCTCGTGTCGCTGGGGGCGTACGTGTGGGATGCGCCGCGGCACCTGGAGGGACCCCGCGGGTCGACCGTGGCGGGCCTGACCTTCGGGATCGCGGGGTACGCGCTGATGCTGTTCTGCGTGGCGCTGGGGCTGAAGCGCCGCGTGCCTCACTGGCGGCTGGGT
>JAJUHR010000146.1 GCA_029267795.1 Planctomycetota bacterium | reverse complement strand
GGGGGCTCCCTCGAGCAGGTCGTCGCGAGAGATGACGGTGCCGTCGGGTTTGATGAGGGTGAATTCGTTGTTGGGGGCGTTGTTCGGGTTGAGGTGGACGCTGCCGGAGAGTGTGCCCTGGGCGGCGATCATCTGGCTGTTGAGGGTGGCGAGGTCTTCGGCGAGGGTGACGAGGACGACTAGGTCTTGGAAATCGGCGGCGGAGCTGGTCAGGTCGGTCGTGCCCAATTCGAAGAGGTAGATGGCCTGGTTGTCCTTGAGGGCGATGGTGTTGGTGAGCGGGTCGACGTAGTCACGGACGTAGTAGGCGATCGAGGACTGGTTCAGGAAGGGGGCGATGTTGGGCACGGGGTCGCCGTTGCGGAGGGTCAGGACCTGGGGGGAGCCGGTGAGGGAATCGACGGTGAGGTGTGCGTGCCAATCGCTGTTGCTGGTGCCGGTGACGCCGGAGTTGAGCAGCCAGGAGCGGGCGACGATGGAGATGGCCGACCCGGCGGGGTAGTTGCTGGGGAGGGCGTAGGGGCGGGGGTTGTGGCCGTCGTTGACGTTGGCGTCAACGGGGAGGGTGAACAGGCCGAAGGGGGCGATCTCGGAGCTGTTGACGCGGACCTTAAGGGTGACGGGCACATCGTAGGCGCCACCGGCGGAGATGGCGGCGCCCAAGACGGTGACGCCCGCGGCGAAGGACTGGGAGGGGATGACCTTGCCGCTGTCGATCGCGAAGCTGATCGGCTCGGTGACTTGGACGGCGTAGACGGTGTATCCCGCGGCGTCTGGGGGTGCGACGGCTGTGGCGCCGGTGATCCGGCCGCGTCCGAGGTTGTTGCCGATGAGCACGGCCTCGGCGGTTTGGATGTTGATGTAGGCCAGTTTCGTTAGGTCGTCGGAGGGGTCGGTCCAGAAGCCGAAGATGTTTTGGAAGCCGGGGAAGTAGGCGGAGCCCTCGATGCCGGCCAAGCGTGAGATAGAGGAGGTGTGGACGGTGCCGACGGTATTGAGGTTGCCGCTGGAGAACTCGTAGCGGATCAGGGCGGCCGATTGGGGGTCGATGCCGTAGAGCGTGTAGCCGTCCCAGACGCGTCCGGAGGCGCTGGTGGGCTGCGGCCAGCGGTTGCGCCACACGACGAAGGCCAAGCCTACGATGATGACGACGACCAGTATTGCTCTGAAGAAGGCTTTCATGGGCCCTACCTTTCTGACGGGGGAGCATCCGCTGGATGCTGCCGAGGGTTCGAGTCGCCGAGGTTGTGGCGCGGCCCGGTTGGCGAAGACACACGAGTCTGCGCGCGGACATCGGCGCCGGTTTGCTTTAAGGCATATCGTGCATTTGTGCGGGTTAATTTGGTTAGGCTTAGCGGGGTCTTTGAGATCGCCGCGGACGGCCGCGGAGGCGGTGATTTATCGGAGCTTTATGGTCGCGATAAGTTGGGGTTGCCGCACGAGGGGGAGGTGTTGGGCCGGGTTGCCGGGAGTATGATGCTCCACTTTCAAGGCCTGTGGTGATGGGGCGGATGGAGTGAACCATGAAAGTAGCGGTGTTTGATACGTATGTCACCAAGAAGGACGGGGGTGTGATGCATTTCGACGTGTTGGTGCCCAAGGAGACGCCGCCCGATCAGGTGCTGCGTTTCGGTCGGGAGTACTTGGAGCGTGTGGGGCAGAAGGGGCAACCGCTGACGGCGAAAGAGTGCCAGTTCTGTCATATCGAAGAAGCGTCGCGGGCGGTGGAGCAGGCGATCCAGAAGAGCGGGTACTACATCCTCGAGATGGAAGGGTGCTGAAGCCCGTGTGCAAGCTCGTTCGGCGGGTGTGTGGTTGTGTTGGCGGGCCCGCTGCGCTGGAGCTGCCCTACCACTGCGTGAAATGTCCGGGCGGGCCCGGACCTACGAGCTGCATTTGGCGGCGGGCCAAAGGCTCGCCCTACAAAAATATGGCAGGTCGATGACCTGCTCTACGGGCGACGGCTCGTTCGATCGGTTCATGGGGTATATATTGCGCAGCCATGTACGTATACGCGGGGATCGATGAGGCGGGGTACGGGCCGTTCTTTGGGCCGCTGGTGGTGGGGCGGACGGTGCTGGGGGTAGCTGGGGTGGAGCCGGAGGAGGAGGGGTTGCTTCCGCCGGCGGTTTGGCGGCTGCTTTCGAAGGCGGTGTGTCGCGGCGTGAGTCGGCGGCGCGGGAAGATTGCGGTGAATGATTCGAAGAAGCTGCACACCCAGGCGGGTGGGATCAAGCACCTGGAGCTGGGAGTGTTGGCCTTTTGTGGGACGATGGGGTACCAGGCGACGACGGTGGATGCCTGGCTGCGCTGGTTGGGGGATCGGGGGCACTGCGATCTGGCCGGCCTGCCTTGGTACGCGCCGAGCGACGGTCACCCGTGGGGGGCATTGCCTTGTGCGACGACGGCGGGCGAGGTGGCGGTTGCGCGGAGCATGCTTGGCACAGTGGCGGCGGCAGCGGGCGTGAGCGTGGCGGATGTGGGCGCTACGATCCTGTTCGAAGATCGGTTCAATCAAATGGTGGCGGCGACGCGATCGAAAGCGGCGGCGAGCTTCACGCTGGTGGCGGGTCATCTGCAGGCGATCTGGGAGCGGTTTGGGCCGCAGCGCCCGGTGGTGGTGGTGGACCGGCAATCGGGTCGGATGCGGTACCGCGAGCTGCTGGCGATGAGTTTCCCTGAGGCGCGGATGGTCGTGCTGGAGGAGAACGAGTCGGTAAGTGCGTACCGCTTGGAGCTGCGCGCCGGCCGGGACGGTCGTGGCGAGCGGGCGATGGTGGTGCGGTTCGAGGTGGCGGCCGATGCGGGGCATTTCCCCGTGGCGCTGGCGAGCATGGTGAGCAAGTACACGCGTGAGTTGCTGATGAAGCGGTTCCAGGCGTGGTTTTTGCAGCGGGTGCCGCAGGTGAAACCGACGGCGGGGTACGGGGTGGACGGCAAGCGTTTTTGGCGGCAGATCGAGCCGGTGCTGCCGGGGTTATCGATTGATGCGGGGCGGTTGTTGCGGAGCCGGTAGGGTGCGGTTGGGGGCGGGTGTGGGGCTTGCCGTTGGGCGTGAGGCGACGGCGGGTTGACGGGGCGGTGAAATCGTCTGTATGCTTCGGCCGGAAGTTTGGGATCACGACCCAAGCGAGCGGATTTTGGCGAGCTGTGGCCCCCTTCGTCTAGTGGCCCAGGACATCGGATTCTCAGTCCGAGAACAGGGGTTCGACTCCCCTAGGGGGTATTGGTTCTGGGAGAGAGGCAGCCGGAGGACGGGGGAGCGTGTGTCATCTCTTTGTGGGTCAACTGTTGCGCCCTTGCTCAATTCGGATCGGTGAACCGCGGGTTGCCGCCGGGGGGGCTTAGGGTAGGTCCGCGCGGCGGAGATGACGGGGTTGGTGGAGCACAGCTTGCGAGCAAGCTGTGGCACCCCGGCGGAGGAACCTACAAAACTGCAAGACTGGGGCACGCTGCGCTTAGCCCCAGGCACCCGGCGACTGGGACAAAGATCGGATCATGTTGTGGTGCGCACTACGACTCGGACTGGTTGAAGAAAAAAAACGCTGCTGGGCGCGGAATCGAAGCCGCGGCTCGCCGTTGGGGGTGATGGGGTGCGTCCAGGCTCTGGTTATATCGGTTTCGGTTGCACCCGACGAGACTTAAGAAGTGACTGAATAGCTCTTACGAGTTGGCCGATTTTAAGACTAAAAGCGGCTTTATCTTGTTTTTATATCGCGTCTGGGGGGGAGCATTCGGCGATGCGCATATGTCCCACCGACGGTTCCGGCGTGAAGCGCCTGCTGAGAACGCCCTCTTTATCTTTCTGGCCTCCCGGGTGGCTCCTGGCGGCCATATTGGTGATCGTCTTTGTAGCAGAGGCGGGTGTCATGTTTTTCCTGCCGCTGGTGTTGCCACCAACCACCAGTGCATGGGTGGAAGCCTTGGTGGATGCCGGCCTGCTGGCTCTGATGTCTTCGCTGCCCCTTTGGTACACGATCATCCGGCCTCTATGTCGGATCGCCGCAACGGAGCACGTGAAGGCGGCGGCCATTATCGATTCGGCCGCTGAGGGCATTCTCACGATTGACGAAAAGGGGACGATCGAGAGGTTCAACCCCACTGCGGAGCGTATCTTCGGCTACGCGTCGGAGGAGGTGATCGGGCGCAATGTTGCGATGCTGATGACCAGTGAACACGGCGATCGGCATGACCAATACCTGGTCAACTATCTCAGGACCGGCAGGGCCAAGATCATGGGGCGTGTCCAAGAAGTGATCGGGCAGCGAAAAGACGGCACGAAGGTTCCGCTGCACCTATCGGTGAGCGAAGTTCGGTTGGGGGATCGGCGCATCTTCGCGGGGATCGTTTCGGACCTGACCGAGAAGAAGAGGGCCGAGGAGGAATTGGAGACCACCAACCGGATGTTGACCGCCATCAGCGAGGCGCAATTGCAGTTCATCAGGGATGTCAGCCTTAAGGAGCTGTTCGACGGCATTCTGAAGAATCTGCTGAAGCTGACTGAAAGCGAGTACGGTTTTATCGGGGAGGTGCTGTATTCTTCCAGCGGCGGGCCGTATCTGAAAACCTATGCCATCACGAATATCGCCTGGAACGAGGAGACTCGGGCGTTTTACAGGAAGAACGCTCCGAAGGGGATGGAGTTCCACAACCTTAAGACGTTGTTCGGGGCCGTGATGACGTCGGGGCAGCCGGTGATCGCCAACGACCCCTCGACGGATCCCCGTCGGGGGGGTTTGCCGCAGGGGCACCCTCCGTTGCGAGCCTATCTGGGGCTGCCCATTCACCACGGTCCGCAGATGATCGGGATGGTGGGGATTGCGAACCGGCCTGGGGGCTACAGCGAGTCCGTGGTGAGGTATCTGCAACCGTTCCTTGCGACCTGCGCCAGTCTGATTGAGGCCAACCGGAATAACGCGCTGCGCCGGGAGGCGGAGGAGAACCTGCGGAAGCAAGCGGAAGACTTGGCGTTGGCGAGGGAGTACCTGGAGACCCACACCACGGAGCTGGCGATCAGGACCCAGGAGCTCGAACACGCCCGGTGGGCGGCCGAGTCCGCCACGCGCGCCAAGAGCGAGTTTTTGGCGAACATGAGCCACGAGATCCGCACGCCGATGACGGCGATCCTGGGGTATACCGACCTGCTTCTGGAGGCGGGCCTGTCGGCCGAGGAGCGGGGCAGCTATGTCCAGACCATCCGCCGCAACGGTGAACACCTGCTGGCGGTGATCAACGACATCCTCGATTTTTCGAAGATCGAGG
>JAJUHR010000451.1 GCA_029267795.1 Planctomycetota bacterium | reverse complement strand
GTCGCGCGAGGAGCTCGAGGCCCTGGGCACCGAACAGTACCTCAGCCGGATCTACCGCGATCTTTCGATGCCCGAAAACGCGCCGGGGTCGATCCTGCGGCTGCACGTGGCGTATTACACGGGGACCCCCGACACGGTGCCGCACGTACCGGACCGTTGCTTTGTGGCGGGCGGGCTAGTTCCGATCGGCGTCTCGAGCACGACGCTGCACCTGTCGGGCCCGCGATACCGCAACGAAAACGGCCAGTGGCTCGCTGCCAGCAGGCTTAACCCCGTCGGGGTCCACGTGCCCCAAACCGATATCGACACCACGGTGTTCACGTTCGCCTCTGCGGAGGACCGGGCATTCCAATCCAACGTGATCTACTTTTTCGCCGCCAACGGCAAGTTCCTGCCCACCCCCGAACGGGTTCGGCTGCAGGGCTTCGATCCGCGGGACAGGTACAGCTATTATTGTAAGATCGAGGTGGGGGTCTTTGGTGTGGGGGACCGTCAGGCGGCTAACGATCGGGTATCCGCCTTCCTGGTCGACATGCTCCCGGAAATCATGGCCTGTCTCCCCGATTGGATCGAAGTCTCCCAGGGTCGATGGCCACCGCCCCAGGCGCGGCGGTCTTCGTAGGCCAAGCAGGAGTCTCGGGCGATGGCAACCCGCGTCAACACGAAGTTCGTCATCATTCTCAGTCTGGTCCTGGTGGCTTCCACCGGGGGCTTGGCCGCGGTTTGGTATTTCGTGGTTCGCCAAGACCCGCAAAAGCAAGTCGAACGCGCGGAACGCTACCTCGAACAGGGCTTGACCGAACGCGCGATCGAGGAGTTCGGCAAGGCGCTGAGCCACCGGCCCGATGACGTCCGCTTGTTGCTGCGGTTCGTCGAGGTTGTCAGCGACGCTCGAGTCTCGGACATCAGCACCGCCCGACGCTACCTGCGTTTGGTCGTCTCGGCCCAGGAGCAGGCGTTCACCCAGGAGCCCCGCGACCCCGACCTGTTTAACCGGCTGGCGTCGCTCTACACCCGCTTGGGGCGCGAATTCCAGGACTTCGCCTCATGGAACGCCCTGTACGAACGCGCCCAGGGCGTGATCGATGCCCGCCCCGAGCCTCCGATGCAACTGCTGGCACGCCGGTACCGTGGGATCGCCCAGGTCAACCGCATCGAAAAACTTAACATCCCCCCCGAGCTGCGGCAGATAGCCAGCGAAGACCTCGCCGCGGCGCTCGAATCCGACCCCGATGACCGCGAAACGCTGTTCTACCTGGCGGCTTGGCACGTCCTGGAAGCGCGTGAGCAGGACAAGCCCGGCGGTATTCCGGGAAAGGCAGCGGCGCTGCGCGAGGAAGCAGACCGGATCTCCGCCCGCCTGCTCGAAGCCGCCCCCGACGATCCGGACCGGGTCCTCGACCGCATCAGAATCCTCCGACAACTAGGCACGGACCGGCGCGCTCAGATCGGGCCCTTGGTCGATCGGCTCGAGCAGCGGATGCTGGCGACTCCCACCGACAGCCGGCTGGTGATCGATCTGGTCGCCTGCACTGCCACCATCAACACCGAGCCCTACCACAGCATGCCCTACATGCCTACGGAACTCATACCCGACCTTCGCACGGACGGCACCGTACACATGGAGCACTCGCTCGAGCTC
>JAJUHR010000108.1 GCA_029267795.1 Planctomycetota bacterium | reverse complement strand
GATCGGCCGGCGGGGCAACGTGCCCGCGGCCTTGCGACGGGCCAGCATCGTCTCGGCGTGGAGCAACGCCAGCTCCTCGCTGCTGTGGATCGCCGCCACCAGGCACTGACGCGCAACCCGGTCCGCCTCCGGTGGGTCCTGTCGCTGCCGACACAGCGCATCGATGAACAGCCGCCGCGCCGCCTCGATCCCCCGCATCACCGGGTTCTCCCGCGGCAGGTCGAACAACGCCCAGTCCTCCAGCTTCGCGTACAGCACCATCAGCCGATGCCGCGCCAACTCCACCCCTAAAAGATACGGCTCTTCACGGTCCGGCAGCAGGCAGGTTTGAACCGTCAGCTCGCCGCACCCGCCGACGCGCTGTTGCAGGGCCAACGCCGCTGACCCGTGCTCACGTTTCTCGCAGACGATCGTGCCGGATTCGAACGACACCCGCCCCCGCATCGGGTGATTGCCCGCCCCCAGCAGATACGCGTTGCGGACCGGGTAGCCCGCAGCCAAACGTCCGTCTTCAAAGACCAGGAATTTCAACATGCCGCGCTAACCGCACCGCGTCACTCGAAAAGAAGGTCGCATCGGGCGAGTCGAAAAACCCCGCCAACTCAACGCCCCCCGTCCCGCCGCCGCTCATGGCCCCCGCACCATCCAGCGGCCGCACCCCCGATTGCAACAACCCCCACAGAAGTCTCGTACCCCAGCGCCCCCCCTTTGCAAGCACAAGCAAGGTCACGCTATCACGAACCCCGTGATTCCACAACGATCTAACGTATAACCTTGGGCGAAAACGCCAAACACCCTCGGTGCAGCCGGCTTGACGCGAATCCTCGGCGCGGGGTGACTGTGTTGGAGCGAAGCAACGCCACAGCCAAACCGGGGGCATCCCTGCGCTCTGCCCCAGCCACCTCAATCCGGGAACGCCACACCCGGACAAAAAACGCCATAATGAACGATGGGGCCACCCATGCGGTATTACCTCATCAAGCTGGTCATCTCGGCGGCGCTCATCGTTCTCATCTCGGAGGTCTCAAAGCGATTCGCGCTGCTGGGAGGCTTGCTTGCTTCGCTGCCGGTGGTGTCCTACCTCGCCATGATCTGGTTGTACCTGGATACGCGGGACACCCACAAGGTGAGCGATCTTTCCTGGAGCATCTTCTGGCTTGTTCTCCCGTCTCTGTCGATGTTCGTTGCCCTACCGCTACTGCTCAAGAGACTGCCGTTCTTCCCGAGCCTGGGCATCGCCACCGCGATCATGTTCATGTGCTATAGCCTCATGGCCGTTGTCTTGCGTCGCTTTGGTGTGGCTTTGTGATTTCAAACCGACCCGTTGCCTGGCGGGGCCATACAACGATGAAATGCGATCCCCCCCTTGTTCCTGAACCACGGAGCGTTACGCCGCTCACGGCGCCGCGGCCCCGAAAAAAAACGCGAGCTCCCCAAGGCAAGGTCCAAGCTAAGCCTCGGCGCGGTCGGCTTGACGCGAACCCCCGGCGCGGTAGATTTCCCAGAACCTCCAGCCCCGGAATTATTTACTGTTAACGACGTGATAGGGAGTCTCACCATGGCCCTGTGGCGACGATCCTGGCTGACCGTGTCCGTGCTGTTGTCCCTGATGGCGTTCAGCGCAGCGTCAGCGCAAACGCAGGACGCCGCCAAGCTCTGGGCGGATTTCAATCACTACGTGCGGATCGCCCGGCCGGACCTGGCCAACGCCGCCGCCGTCGCCCTGCTCACACACGCCTCGGACGATCAACTGTTGGACGCCATCGAAAAAAGCGAATACGCCGACTACGACGACACCTTCGCCCGCGCCACACGCATGGAAGCGTTGAAAGACACCGCCCAGCAGCTAGTGGACCATATCCGCGCCGCGGAGATCAGCCGCAGCCGGGACCCCGCCCGCATCCTGGCCAACATCCAGAAGCTCGGCCAGGGCAGGCGCGCCAACCTCAACGCCACCAACCGGCTCAAAGCCGCGGGCCAGTACGCCGCCCCCCACCTGCTGGCTACCCTGATCGACGACCGCCAGCGGGAGCTGCACCCCTGGGTGATCGCCGCGCTCGTGGCGATCGGCCAGCCCATGGTCTACCCGCTCTCCGAAGCCCTGCCCAACCTTGAACCGGTACCGATGGGCCAAGTGGCGCAAGTCCTCGCGGAGATCGGCTACCCCCGCGCCCTGCCCTACCTCAAGAAAGTCATGGAAAACCCCCAGGTCGACCCCGGGGCGGCCCGCACCGTCACCGCCGCGTACTACCGCCTCGCCGAAACCTCGGCGGTGCCTCAGAACGCCTCCGCCGCGGAGCTGTTCCTGATGCTCGGCCGCAACCACTACAAAACCGCCAGCAACTTCACCTCGGTCCCGGGTTACGACCCCGCCACCGACACGGGCGTCGTCTGGGAATACAGCCGCGAAGCGGGATTGATCGCGGTCCCGGTCCCCGGCAGCGCCTTTGGCAATGTCCTGGCGATGCGCGCCGCCGAACAAGCCCTGGCTCAAGACCCACGCCTGGACGCGGCCCTGAGCCTGTGGCTGATGGCCAACCTCCGCCGCGAAAACAACCTGCCCGCCGGCGCCGAAGATAAAAGCTACCAGCCCCCGTTGCGCTCGCCCGCGTTCTACTTGGAGCTGGCAGGACCAGCCCGCCAGTGCGAGGTGCTCGATCAAGCCTTGGGAGATGGCGACGCCGAGCTCGCCCTGGACGCCATCCGCTCCCTCGGAACCACCGTCGGCAACAGCAGCCTGCCCGGCCAACCCCGCGTCTTGGAGTCCCTGCTTCAAGCATTGGACTTCCCCGACCCACGCGTCCGCATCGCCGCAGCAACAGCGGTGGCGCGAGCCCAGGTGGCTTCGAACGCCCCCACGAGCCCACGCGTGATCGCCGCCTTGGCCGAAGCGCTGCGGCCGACCGACGTCAAGTTCGCCCTGGTGCTGACCAGCTCTCAGGAATCCCTCGACCTCCTGACCGATACCCTCAACGCCATGGGCTACCGCGTGGTCGGCGCCCTATCGATCGCTGAGTTGGCAGACCAAATCTCCATCACCCCCGCCGTCGACCTGATCGTCGCCGAGCACACGATCGATCAGATCGAATACCTCCAGCACCTGACCGCCGTCGGCGGAAGATTCGCGTCCGCCCCCTTCGTGGCCCTGGTATCGCCCACCGACCAGGCCCAGCTCGCCAGCCGGATGGGCACCATCGCCCGGTTACACCCCGCGCCCAAGGCCACCGATCCAGCCGAACTCCAACAGACCATCGACCAGGCGCTGCAAAAGCACCAGGCCCACTCGACCAGCCCCGAACAAGCGGACCAGACCGCCGCCGAGGCGCTGCAGCTCCTGCAACAGCTCGCCTCCTGCACCGCGGGAACCTCCGACCTCTCCGAGGCGTTGCCCGCCTTGATCCAAGGCCTCGAGGACCCCAGGGAATCGTTCCCCGAAAACGCCGCCGTGGTCTTGGCCGCCATTAACCTGCCCGAGGCCCAGCAGGCGATCGCCAACGCCGCCCTCGACGACGCCCGGCTCACCGACGCCCGAGTCGCCCTGCTCCACAGCCTCGCCGATTCAGCCTCCCGCTTCGGCAACCACCTGACTCAAAGCCAGATTTCCCAACTGGTCGACCTGGTCAAGAACACCCAGGGAGAACTCGCCGAGGCCGGCGCCCGAGCGCACGGCGCCCTGTCCCTGCCGACGACCAACATCGTGCAATTGATCGCACGTTAAAGCGTTTTTCGTTCGGGTATATCGCGATAAGGCTTGGATCCGGCTCCGCCCCGTGCGAAGCGGCGCCGCGGCCCCTCCCGGGGCATCGTTGCGCTCCGAACCAGCCACCTCAATCGAAGGACGCTAGATGCGCTAAGCTCAGGGCGCCCGATCAAAGCCCGGGCCAAAACAGGAACCGTGGTGCGGCACGTAAGCCGAATTCTGTTCACCGCCATGAAGGCGGGGGCGACCATTCCTCTAGGCCCGCCGTTGCCGACGGGCTCGTGCAGCCTACCCGCGACGCCCCGCAAGGGCTGGCCGGACCAGCCATCCGTCGATAGGGCTTGCGCCGCCCATCAACAGCCGTCGCTGCTTGGCCTTGCACGCGGTGGGGCTTGCCCTGCCCGGCCTGTCACCAAGCCGGCGGTGCGCTCTTACCGCACCTTTTCACCCTTGCCCGATCCCAACCCCGCCCGGATTGGCTCCGGACGCAGCTAAGCCGTCGGCGGTGTGTTTTCTGTGGCGCTTTCCCTCGGCCGACTCGCCGCTAACAGCAACCCGACCGGGTGGGTGTTACCCACCACCGTGTCCTGCCGTGTTCGGACTTTCCTCCCGCCCGAAATCGGGCGAGCGGTCGCCTCGTCCGCACCACGTTCCCGATTCAATCTTAGGCCCTCCTGCGCCGCGGTTTCAACCTGCACAGCCCCCAGACCCCTCCTCACCTCCGGTGCGATGGACGAATCGCGCCGATAGCTGATAACTTCTTGGGTCATGCCCGGAACCGACAGCCGCGCCCTCACCGAAGCAATTGCCTGGACCGACCCGGCCCATCTCGAGTTGACCGCCGCGGTGCTCGAAGCCGTTAGGCCCCACGTTCAAACCATCGCGGTCGCAGGCCCGCCTACAGCGAACCCCGCTGAACTGGCACGCCGCCTCGGCTGCACCTACACCAACGACCTGCGCCAGCTCTTGGTCGACCACCCAGCCGCGTTTGTGCTGCTGGCCACCGCGGAACGGGCGAGCCCCGAAGAGCTCTCGATCGCCTTGCGCCACGGGTCTACCGTGCTGGCGATCGAGCCCCCCATCGGAACCTTCGAGGAACTGCGCGCCCTGCGACGAGCAGCCCTGACCGCACCACTAACCCCCGCAGCGGCCCACGTCCACGCCGCCAGCGCATCTCCCGCCGAGCACCCCAGCACCGCGCTGGCGACCGCGTCAGCCCCACGAACCGATCGCGGGCGGATCGTATCGGTGCCCGCCTTCGACGCCTCCCCAGGCTGGACCGCCGCAGCCGACCCCATCCACTTTCTGGGCCCCGCCCGACAGATCAGCCTCCACCACACCGGACCGCGACACGACGGCTCGCTGTTCTCACGCCTGTGGGACTCCTGGCAATTGACCCTCCAACTGGCCGGGCGGCCGCAGACGATCGACGCCTCTCTGCTCGACCCCGCTCGCAGGCTGCCCGACGACCTACCCGCCATCACCGGCCACTTGGTGGCCCACGCACGGTTCAACCACGGCTGCGCCGCCGCGGTCTGCGCCAGCGATCAGACAGGCACCGCCGCCCGCACGCTGCACCTGATCGCCGACAGCGGCTTGCTACGCGTCACCGACTTGGGCTACCAACTCCACGACGCCCAGGGCCACCCCCTCGATCGCGGCGAACCCCCGGAACCCCACAAATCCCATCCCTCCTGGGCACGCCTGATCGCCCACCACTGGCTGGCGATCCTCAACCGCCCCCAGCACTCCCTTCGCCCCGACGTCCTATTAGCCGACGACGACTGGACACTCGCATGCTGTATGGCCTGCCTGCTCAGCGCCCGCACGGGCCAGCCCGAAAACCCCGGCAAACTCCTGGAAATGCACCAACGCCCCTAACCGGAACCGCCACGCAAGGCCCCGCTGCCCCCAACACCACAACAGGTGCCGAACTCCTTGACAGCCCCATTCCTGAACCTAAACTCAAAAACCTCCTTTCGCGATCGGACGGGTTCGCGAACTCAAGGCCTCCAGGCCGACGCTCGCGACAGAGCCTGCCGCAGAGGGGAGACAGCACGATATCCTTGCCTTGAGGGCGTTTTTCGTTTGGATGTACCGTTCTCGGATGGGTTGGGTGGCGGGGGGCAGGGCGCAGCGTTGCCCCGGCTTTACTGCGATGCCGCTTCGCTCCACCACAGCCACCCTAAGCCCGATCTTCGCTACACCCAAACGGAAAACACTTTCGGGTGCCAAGATACGTGCGCTTAGGCGACTAAGCTTAAGCTAGCAGGGTCCGTACGGTGTGACGGACCCCCAATGGGGCTTTGCCGGTGCCGAATCGAACTCGGGAGCAACCAATCAGGCCGTGCGCGTCATCCCGAAGCCACTGGCTGGACCCTTTTGCATCCGTTAGCTTAGCCCGTGGTGTAACGGTAACACACCAGGTTTTGGTCCTGGGATTCCTGGTTCAAATCCAGGCGGGCTAGGTTTTGGCAGCGATCGGCATGGTCCATACCGATCCAAGTTGCATGCGGCACAACGTCCTCCATCTAAGCACGCCCCTGTCCTTGGTCACAGGCGGTTCGGCCGCACCGCAAGCCATCATCATGGCGGCCGGCAAGGGCACACGCCTCGGCGGCGACAAACCCAAGGTCAGCTACCCCGTGGCGGATAAGCCGATCATCCAATGGGTGGTCGAGGCCTGCCGCGAGGCGGGCGTCTCCCGCTGCGTCGTGATCGTCGGCCACCGGGGCGAAGAGGTCCGCGCCATCCTGGCCAACCAG
>JAJUHR010000236.1 GCA_029267795.1 Planctomycetota bacterium | reverse complement strand
ACGACCTGGCTAAAATACGTGCTTCCGCTGGAGAGGTGGCCGAGCGGCTGAAGGCAACGGTTTGCTAAACCGTCATACGGGGGACTCCCTGTATCGCGGGTTCGAATCCCGCCCTCTCCGTTTTCTCACATTCTTGGGGATGTCTACCGCTCTTGAAGCCCGGCCGCCTCGGTTTCCAAGAGGTCCGCGGGGGGCAGCGCCAGCCTGCAGCCGAAGGCTTTCTTGAACGCCCCGGCGTGTTTCTGAACACCCCAGACCTCCAGCGCGTGGTCACCCTCGGCCGTCAATTCCAGCGATACGTTCTTGCGGTCCTGGCGCACCAGCCTGGCCCCCCGGACCACGCCCGTGTGCGAGCGGTCCAACGTCTCGGCGATCCGCAGCAACACGCCCAACCGCAGCACCACAGCGATCTGGCCCGATTCCTCCAGGTCGACGATCTGCGGCGTGCCCCGGGTGTGGTAACGCGCTAGCGCCGCGATCAGCGCGATCTCGGTCTGATCGAACCCAATCAGGTCGGCGTTGCGGATCAGGTAATAACTGTGCTCCTGGTGGTTCTCGTACGAGAGGAACGTGCCGATGTCGTGCAGCAGGGCGGCGCACTGCAGCAGCTCTCGCTCTCTCGAGCTGTAATCGTGCAGCGACGCCTTTTTCGCCGAATCGAACAGGCACAGCGCCAGCCGGGCCACCGCCTGGGCATGCACCTCGTCGAACCCGCATCGCCTACCCAGCAGCAGCACGCTCCGCAGCCGGGGCGATACGCCCGACCCCAGCGTGCCGGGCCGCTTGCGGGCGATGTAATCCACCAGCAGCCCGTCTCGCAGTGTCCGCGGGCTTACCACGAGTCGCTCGATCCCCAGCTCCTCCATCAGGGTCTCGATCACCGCAGCACCACCGATCAGGATGTCCGCCCGGTTGGGGTTGATCCCCGGCACTTGGCGGCGTTCGTCCAGCGGCAGCGAGCACAACAGCCGCGACACCTCGCGCAGGTCGCTGTGCCGCAGCGCCAGATCCCGGTCCTTGCCCCGGCCGGGCAGGGCTTTGGCGGCGATCTGTGCCAGGTTGACGATCGTCCCGGAGCTGCCCACACACTGGTCGAACTTCAGCCTGCGGACGTCCTGCACCGTCCGCACCGCCGTGCCCCGCACGTACCGGCGGACCGCGGCGTACCGCTGCGGGCTGATGGGCTTGTCCGGCCGATCCAGGTGGAACTGCTGGCTCAGGCGGATCGCCCCCAGCTCCAGGCTGGACAGGTACATAGGCTCGCGCTCGTCACCGACGATCAGCTCCGTGCTCCCACCCCCCACATCGATGAATAACGCCCGCTGCCCGTCCAGGTGCAAGCCGTGGGACACGCCCAGGTAGATCAGCCTCGCTTCCTCTTTGCCGGACACGACACGGACGTCCAACCCCGCCTCGGCCCGCAACCGGCGCAGGAACGGCCGCTGATTTTTAGCCTCCCGGGTCGCGGCGGTGGCCACGGCAATGATCCGCTCGGCCCCAAAGCCCCGCGCCATCCGGGCGAACTTCGTGCACACCAGCGCGGCCCGGTCCATCGCCTCCGTCTCCAGCCGCCGCTGGATAAACTCTCCGCCCCCCAGCCGCACCGATTCCTTCTGCTCGCTGAGGATCGTGTAGGATCGGTTGGGGTTCAGCCGCACCAATAGCAGCCGCACCGAATAAGTGCCGATGTCGATGAACCCGACCACCTTCCCGTCTTTGCCGTTTATTCCCGGGCCCATTCGATCTCCACGCGTCGCCCGAACACCTCTTCGAGCAGGTCGGCCTTATCCCTGGCTTTGGCTTCTTCGAATGGACACGGCTGGTCGGACCGGTACCGCACGACGATCGATTCCGGGGTGACCAGGCAGGCCAGGTCATGGACCAAGCTGCGGTGCGAGCGGTCCAGCGCATCGGCCACCCGCAGCACCCCCGCCAGCACGCGCACGTGTTGCTGGTCCGCGGGGCTCAGCGCCGCGAAGTGCTCGTGCGAGAGATCGGGCACCGACTTGCGGTGGTACCGGGCGACGCAGCCGATCAGCCGACGCAGGCGTTGATCCCACGGC
Source organism: Planctomycetota bacterium (assembly GCA_029267795.1). Taxonomy (GTDB): domain Bacteria; phylum Planctomycetota; class Phycisphaerae; order Phycisphaerales; family Phycisphaeraceae; genus JAJUHR01. Next base: position 1,771 of record JAJUHR010000236.1, on the reverse strand, counting down.
AGCAGGGGGGATTCGACGATCAGCTTCAGCGCCGCCTTGTGGTGGCTGGCGCCCCCTTCCGCCCAGCCGATGTCGTGCAGCAAGGCGGCACAGGTCAACCAGAACCGCGCCTCTTCGTTCAGGCCGTGCAGCGGCTTCAATTCGTCGAACAGCCGCAGCGCCAACCGCGTGGCGTGGTGGGTGTGCCCCACCTCATACCGACAGGCCTCGGCCAGCCGCAGCGCCGGCCTCAGTCGTTCGTCCCCGGCCAAATTGAATTCCGTTTCCGTTGGCATAAGTAGGGGTACGCGCATCGCGTGCTCCTTCGGCATCCATACCCGTGTGCCACGACTCAACTGCTTCAGCGACAATACATCGTAGAACCACTACGGCTTCCCATCCTCTGGTTTTACATCGTCCTTTTGGCCGGCTGCCCCCACCGCGCCGCGCAAAGATTGGGTTAATTCTTCCCACACCCCGTCCCGTTCGCACTGCTGCCAGAACGCCGCAAACTCCTGGTACGCCACCTCGCGCCGACGGACGCACTCCCGACGCAGGTATTCCACCCCGCGCTCGATTCGCCCGAAGCCGCGCCGATGCCCGAAAAACGCCTCGAACCGCTGGGCCTCCTCCTCCAAAAACTGAGGCAAGTACGCCAGCCACACGTCAAAATCGTGCAAGTGACCCAACAGGGATTGGGCCGACCGGGCCCGCTGGATATACGGATCCACCGCTTGGCCGAACACGGGGGCATACACCTCCAGCGTGTACCGCAAATGCTTGGCGGCGATCCGCATCTGGTGCAGCTCCTCCACGCGATCGGGCTGCGAGACGTACGGGACAAACGCGAGCATCCGCTCGAGCCGCTGCAGCAACGTTTGGCACGCCTGTGGCCGCAGCGCTTCCGCGTCAGAGTCTCCCTTCCCATCCACCGCCCGAGCCTGGGCCAGCACGCCGCGCAGCCGTTGCTGCATCTGCGGGATCACCCCCGAGCTCTCCAGGCGGCCGATCGCCTTGACCACCTTATCCTGCAGCCGCTGGCGGTGCTGCGTCAATCGCAGCCGGACCGTTTCGATCCCCGGTTTGTACAGCCGGGCTTCCGGGCCGGCCAGCCCCTTCAGCAGGCCGTCGAGGAAAGCGATCTGGACGTCGGTGTCCCGGGCCGCCCCCAGCGATTGAGTCACCCGCTTGATGCGCTTAAGCCACTTGGGGAAACGGCGGGGGGGCAGGACAGGTTCGAACAGCCCCATCGCGTTGCGGACCCGTCGGGACGCCACCCGCATCCGGTGGACACACTCAGGGTCCTTCGCCTCCTTGACGCCGTCGGCCTGGCCGGCCAACGCGTCCAGCAGCTTCAGGAGCGTGGCCGCGGCGAACCGGCTCATCGCCGTCTCGTCGGGCTGGAGGGTCATCGTCGATGGGCCGCTTCGCCCGAGGCATCGGGCTGGGCCAACTCCTGCGGCAGATCCGCTACGCCCCCCGACGGTTGCGGGCGCGACCCTTCCTCGCCCACGCCCGCCATCGCCGGGCCCGTTGTCCGCCGGGCCAATCTCATCAGCGTCGCGTGGGTGCCCAGCTCGTGCTGGGGGTCTTGCGGCTGTCGTTGCACGTATTGCCCGTCGGGCATCAGGTCCCACCCCTGGCGCCGATCGTTCAATAGCACGTTCAACACCTGCCACAGCTTTTGCCTGCACAGCGGGTCCTGGATCGGCGCGACCACCTCGACCCGGTTGGACAGGTTGCGGTACATCCAGTCCGCCGAGCCGATGAAGAACCGCCCCTCCTCTTCCTT
>JAJUHR010000151.1 GCA_029267795.1 Planctomycetota bacterium | reverse complement strand
TGTTGGGGGTCACGCTGGCTGCGAGGACGGATCGACGCGATCGTGCTGGCTGGGTTCGGCTGATGGGGCGTCACGGCGTTGCTCATGACTGGGGCTTCCTGGGTGGGTGACTCGGCCATCCGTGACCTGGAAGGTTTCTTGACGCTGATCGGATGGAGTATCGTGTGCGCTCGAGTCCAAATTTGAAATTTCTTGTCTGCATGGTCCGATACCACGTTCCGTGGCGGTAGAGCCTGTGGGACCCGGGACCCGGCAGCCCTCCGGCACCCCCGGCGGCGTGCGGGTGCCCTCTCTTCGGAATCAACGGGCTAGGATAATTCATCGAGTCGACATCAACGCCGGCTGGAAGAATTCTGGAGCACGGGATTGGACGAGCTTCTAACCGTCACGTATCCGCACCGTATCCGCTGGACCGTTGGGGTCCTGGACCCCTCGAACCCGACCCTGGCCGAGCTGATGGAAGGTCAGGAGGACGAACCGGGGCGGGTGTTGGTGTTTGTGGATCAAGGGGTATTGGATGGCTGGCCGGGGTTGGGCGACCAGGTCCAGGGGTATTTCCGGGCGTTGGGGGGGCGGTTGAGGCTGGCGGGGGCGGTCTGGCCGATGCCCGGTGGGGAAGTGTGCAAGAACGATTGGAAGGTGGTGGAGCGGGTGTGCCGGTCGATCCACGACGCGGGGCTGTGCCGGCGTTCGTCTGTCGTGGCGATCGGGGGCGGGGCGGTGCTGGACGCGGTGGGGTTCGCTGCGGCGTTGTGCCACCGTGGGGTGCGGCTGGTGCGGCTGCCGACGACGACGCTGTCGCAGGCGGATTCCGGGGTTGGAGTCAAGAACGGCGTGAACGCGTTTGGGGTGAAGAATTTTTTGGGTACTTTTAGCCCGCCTTGGGCGGTGATTCACGACGAACGGTTTCTGGCGAGCTTGTCCGATCCGGACTGGATCAGCGGGTTCAGCGAGGTGGTGAAGGTGGGGCTGGTGAAAGACCGGACGCTTTTTGAGCAAGTCGCCCGTCGGGTGGAGGCGATCCGCAAGCGGGACATGAGTGTGGCGGGGCCGGTGCTAAGGCGATCGGCGGAGCTGCACGTGCGGCACATCGTAGATGGGGGAGATCCTTTCGAAACGGCGCACGCCCGGCCGCTGGACTTTGGGCACTGGGCGGCGCACAAGCTGGAGCAGGTCAGCGGCTTTCGGCTCAGGCACGGGGAAGCGGTGGCGATGGGGATCGCGCTGGACGTGACGTATTGCATGGAGGTAGGGCTGCTGGCGCCGGAGGTTGGGGAGCGGATCAAGGGGTGCCTGTCGGGGCTGGGGCTGCGGTTGTTCGATGAGGCGATGGGCGAGCACGAACGATTGCTCGAAGGGTTGGACGAGTTTGCCCACCACCTGGGCCGGCCGTTGTGCGTAACGCTGCTGCGCGGGATCGGCCAGCCCGTGGAGGTCTACACGATCGACCGGGATCGGATGCGTGCGGCGATCGATCGCCTGAGCCAGGCGGCTGCGGTGGTGTAGGGCTGACCTATCTGGCATAACATCGAAGGTGCGTGGGCTGTTTTGGGGGTCCGGGCGGGGGGATCTGTCTTGGGCGCGACCGTTATGCCAAGCAAGGACAAGAAATATTCCTGCCCGATGTCACGCGACCAGGTGGTCGAGGCTTATTTCCTTGAGCACCGGGGGAAGCTGCTGGACGTGGCGGCGTTCCTGGACCGGGTGGACCGGTCGCGTCCTTCGGGGCGGGCGGGCGGTGAGGATTATCGGGTCGCGGCCTTGCGGGAGGCGTTGTGTTTGCTGGCGGACGGGCGGCCGAGGCGGGTGGAGCGTGTGCTAAAGCTGCTGAGTGACCCGACCAGCCGACCGATTCCCAAAGCCTTAGGCAAGGCAGCCGGCGGAGCGTACGGGAACGCGAGTCGTCCGGTTGGCAAGGGGAAGAAGATGGGGCCATGAGGTACATCGACCCGCACATCCACATGGTATCCCGGACGACCGATGACTACCGCAGCATGGGGCAGGCGGGGTGCGTGGCGGTGACTGAGCCGGCGTTTTGGGCGGGGTTCGATCGCAGCTCGGCGCAGGGGTTTTACGACTATTTCCGGCAGTTGACGGAGCACGAGCCGCGGCGGGCGGCTGCGTACGGGATCCGGCACTACTGCTGGCTGAGCGTCAACCCTAAGGAATCTGAGGACGTGACGTTTGCCCGCGAGGTGATGGAGCTGATCCCGGGGTTTATTTCAAAGCCCAATGTGTTGGGGATCGGCGAGATCGGGCTGAACAAGAACACGGTCAACGAGCTGGCGATTTTCGAGGAGCAGGTGGCGCTAGCGGACCGGCTGGGGCAGCTGATCCTCGTGCACACGCCGCACCTGGAGGACAAGCTCAAGGGCACGCGGCTGATTGTGGATGCGATCCGGAGGAACGCGAACGTAGACCCGGAGCGGGTGCTGATCGATCACGTGGAGGAGCACACGGTGAAGATGGTGTTGGACGCGGGGTTTTGGGCGGGGATCACGCTGTACCCGGATTCGAAGTGCACGCCACAGCGTGCCGCGGACATCGTCGAGACGTACGGGCACGAGCGGCTGTGGGCGAACTCGGCGGGCGACTGGGGCCACAGCGACCCTTTGGCGGTGCCGAAGCTGCGGATGGAGATGGCGCGGCGTGGGCATTCGCTACAGGTGATTGAGCGGCTGCTGTACGAGAACCCGGCCCGATTTCTGGGGCAGTGCCCGAAGTTTCATTTAGATGGGGTGTGAGGCGTTGGGGTGCGAGCGTGGGGCTGATCGGCTGAGGGGGGCATTGGGGTTGTGGAGGGGCGCGGTGCGGGCGGGCTGGGGCGGTCTAGGGATGGGTGTGCTTAGAGGCTCTAACAAAACAGAGTCCCCAAACCATCGACCTGTTGTTTTTCCGCACACAGCAGCCTCACCTTCGGTTCGGCCTGCTGTGTGGCACCCTGTTTTGTTAGAGATCCTTATTCGATGCGCGATCTTTTGGGTCCAGGCACGGTCGTTGGATACTGCACGAACGTACACCCGGCGTGGAGCTACGAGGGGCTGCTGGCCGAGTTGGAGCGGCACGCTGCGGCGGTAAGGCGAGCCGAGTGCCCGGGGGGCGTGCTGGGGTTAGGGTTGTGGTTGCCGGCGGGTGTGGCGCGGGAGGTGCTGGAGCGGGATCGCGTCGGGGAGTTGGCGGGTTGGTTGGGGGAGCGGGGGCTGCGTGTTTTCACGATCAACGGGTTTCCTTACGGGGATTTCCACAAGCTGGTGGTGAAGCGCCGCGTGTACGAGCCGAATTGGGCTGACCCTCGGCGGGCGCGGTACACGATCGACCTGGCGAAGATTCTGGCTGGATTGCTGTCGGGGGATGATGAGGGGAGCATCTCGACCCTGCCGGTGGGGTGGAGGGCTGATGTTTTGGAGTTCTCGGGCGCGCTGGAACGGGCTGTGGGCCAGCTGCGGGTTGTGGTGGAAGCGTTGCACCGTCTCCGGCAGGAAACGGGGAAGCTGATCCACGTCGACCTGGAGCCGGAGCCTGGGTGCTGGCTGGGCCGAAGCGAGGAGGTGGTGCGGTTTTTCGAAGAGCGGCTGTTGTGCGGGGGCGAAGAGGCGCGCGTCCGCGAGCACGTGCGGGTGTGCCACGATATCTGTCACGCGGCGGTGATGTTTGAAGACCAGGAGCGGGTGATCGGGCGGTATCGGGGCGCGGGTATCCGGATCGGGAAAGTGCAGGTGTCCTCGGCGCTGCGGGTGGATTTCGAACGGATGGAGGAGGGTGAGCGAACGGGGGCGGTTGAGCAGCTCGAGGCGTTCTGCGAAGACCGGTATCTGCACCAAACCGTGGTTCGAACGAATCCAGGCGACGAGGGGTTGGTGTTTTTCGAGGACCTGCCCGAGGCGATCGAAGCGTACCGGGCTGGTGTGCTTCGTGCGGGCGAGTGGAGGGTCCACTTTCACCTGCCGGTGTTTATCGAACGGTGTGGGCTGCTGAGAACCACGGCGGAGCAGATCGCCGGATGCATCGAGGCGATTCGGCCGGTGGATGGGATTCGACATTTCGAGGTGGAGACGTACGCTTGGGGGGTGTTGCCGGCGTCGTTGCGGGGCGAAGGGCTGGCGAGGGGAATCGCGGGAGAGCTGCGTTGGCTGGCGGGTCAGAAGCCCAAGGCGTGTGGAGGGGCGGGTGGTTAGCGCGGGCGCTCGATTACGCTGAACTGGTCCGCGTGTCGAACCTGCCGACCTGTGCCTCAAACGTGTTGGTGGGGGTGGCGCTCGGTGTGGGGGGCGGGCGGTTCCCGTGGTTGGTGTTCACGGCGGCTGGGGTGGTGGTGGTGGTGGTGTATTGTGGCGGGATGGCCATGAACGACGCGCTGGACGCTGCGGTCGATCGGCTGCACCGACCGGAGAGGCCGATCCCCTCGGGCCGGGTCGGCGTGCGATCGGCGTTTGTGTTCAGCGCGGCGTGCTTGGCAGTTGGGCTAACCGTGGCTGGATCGCTGGGAGCACAGGCGATGCTGTGGGCGGGCGCGCTGGTGGCGGCCATCGTGGGATACAACCTGCTGCACCGGCTGACGGCGGTATCGGCGGCGGTCATGGGGGCAGCGCGAGGACTGGTTTATTTGTTTTCGGCGGCGGCGGTGAGGCCGCTCGAAGACACAGGGGTGTGGAAGGCCGCGCTGGGCCCTGCGGCGGTGCTGGGGTGCTACATCGTGGGCGTGACGTTGACGGCGAGGGGTGAGCCTCGGTTGGCTGGAAGGCGGCGGGGGTGGTTCGCAGCGTTGGTGGTGCTGGCGGGTCCGGCGGCGTGGGCGGTGGTTCCGGCATCGGATTGGCGGTGGGCTTTGGCGGCGGGTGCGGTGCTGGTCGGCTGGTCGGCGGCGGCGGCGCGTCACTTGGTGGGCGATCCGCCGCGAGTGAATCTGGCGGTGCGAGGGTGGTTGGCGGGGATATGCCTGCTCGACGCGTATTTTCTGGTGCTGGTTGGATGGCCGAGGGCGGCCTGGGCGGCGGCGGGGTGCTTTGGGCTGACGGTGCTTGGGCAGCGGCGGGTGGCGGGAACGTAAGGGTTGGGCTGGGATGGCGCGTCCGACGGCGGTGATCCTGGTGGTGGGGCTGAGCCGATCGCTGATCGGGCGGTGGTCGCCGCGGATTAGCGCGTTTGCGAGCGCGGGGCGGGTCCACCGGCTGC
>JAJUHR010000366.1 GCA_029267795.1 Planctomycetota bacterium | reverse complement strand
GCGTAGAGCTTTCCCCAGCGGCGGTGAACCCGCACCCCAGCAAAGCTAACCATCGCCAATGGCGCCACGACGAATGCGGCGGGGTAGCCGACCAACCGGTGGACCCAGAGCCAGACGGAAAAAAACTCGTCCACGTGGAGTAATCCGCGCCGCCGCCCGTTCAACCAACCCCCGCAAGGCGTCTACATCGCTCTGCCCGTGAGTACAGTGTACCCCCTGCCCAGTCGAAGAGGTGCGCAGCACCGTATCGGGGGTCGTAACGGGAGCGACTCTGCTACTGGTGGCAAACGACGATCGCCACACTCGGCCGCGTTACCGCTGCCCGCGGCGCCGGCGGACAATCAGGCCGTGGAGAGCAAGGCTCAACATCGCCAGCGTGCCGGGCTCGGCGATCACATCTCCGAAGAGACGAATGCGGACGAGGGAACGCCGATGGAGTAGTTGGGGCTTTCCTTGGTGATCGTGATGCCGTGGGGGTGGGATTCCGCGAGGGAGGCGTTGGTGATCCGGCAGAAGCGGGCCTTGGCGCGGAGGTCCTGGATGGTGGGCGTGCCGCAGTAGCCCATGCCGGCACGCAGGCCCCCGACGAGCTGGTACACGAAGTCGCTGAGCTTGCCGCGGTATGGGACCATGCCTTCGACGCCTTCGGGGACGAGCTTCGCGGGGGGGGCTCCCTTCTGGGCGTAACGGTCGGCTGAGCCGGCAACCATCGCGCCCTGCGAGCCCATGCCACGGTAGGCCTTGTACCGCCGGCCCATGTGGATCACGGTCTCGCTGGGGGATTCGTCCAGCCCCGCGAACAACGAGCCGAGCATGACGCAAGAGGCGCCGGCGGCGATGGCCTTGGTGATGTCGCCGCTGTGACGGATGCCGCCATCAGAAACGATGGGGACGACCCGATCCCCGCAGGCGCCGGCGGCCTTGGCAGCCTCGATGATCGCGGTGATTTGGGGCACCCCCACGCCGCTAACCACGCGTGTCGTGCAAATCGACCCAGGCCCGATGCCGACCTTCACCGCGTCGGCCCCGGCGTCGATCAGGTCGCGGGCGGCCTGCTCGGTGGCGATGTTGCCCGCGATCACGTCGATATCGTGCTTGGCCTTGATGGCACTGACGGTTTCGAGCACGCCTTTGCTGTGGCCGTGGGCCGTATCGACCACGATCACGTCCACGTCGGCGCTGATCAGCGCGGCGACCTGTTCGAGCTGGTACACACCGACAGCGGCGCCGACCCGCAGCCGACCGCGGGCGTCCCGACACGCGGCCGGGAACTGGTTCAGCTTGTCGATATCCCGCATCGTGATCAGGCCGGTCAGCCGCATCTCCTGGTCGACCAGCAGGAGCTTTTCGACCTTGTTGCGGGAGAGGATCTGCTCGGCCTGGCTCAGATCGGTGTTGGGGGGCGCGGTGATCAGGCGATCCTTGGTCATGACCTGATGGATCGGCTGGTCGAGGTTGGGCAGGAATTTGAGGTCCCGGCGGGTCAGGATGCCGACCACCTTGCCGTTGCGGGCGCCCGAGTCGGTGATCGGCACGCCGGAGATCTTGTGCTCCATCATGAGGCGGTAGGCCTCGCGCACGGGGGCATTGGGGGAGAGGGTGACGGGGTCGGTGATCACGCCGTTGGCGGAGCGCTTGACCTTCAGCACCTCGCGGACCTGGGCCTCGATGGTCAGGTTCTTATGGATGACCCCCAGGCCACCCTCCTGGGCCAGGGCGATGGCCAGGTTGGCCTCGGTGACGGTGTCCATCGGGGACGATAGCAGCGGGATATTCAGGCGGATGCGGGCGGTCAGCTGCGTGGAAACGTCGACCTGGGCGGGAACCACGTCGCTACGAGCGGGGATCAGCAAAACATCGTCAAAAGTGATCGCTTCGCAGGTGATCTTGCCTTCCATGTCACAGGATTACCCGCGGCGCGGGGCCTCGTCAAGCGGGATAGGCCACGGTCGGCGATCGGATGGTAACGATATCTCGCGCATTTAACAAGTCTTATGGATCGAGTCCGACACGGAGCTTCGGCGTCAAGACGCTCAGGGCAGGATTGCCATTAAACTGTCGCGGATGGACCTGTCGCAGCGCGACGCAATGCTGATGCTGAACCTGACCCCGGGGCTGGGGCCGACGCTGACCCGCCGGTGTCTGGAGGCGATCGGGTCGGCCGAAGCGGTGCTCGAGGCCAGCGTCCAAGAGCTGCGAGGGATCGAGGGCGTGGGCGCCAAGCGCGCGGAAGAGCTGCGTCGGGCGATGGACGCCCTAAGCGACGGCAAGGCCCTGGCGCGTGAGAAAGAGCTGATCGAGGAGCAGGGGGTTAAGGTCTCGATGGTCAGCGACGCGGGGTATCCCAGGTTGCTGCGGCTGATCCCCGATCCGCCGCCG
>JAJUHR010000184.1 GCA_029267795.1 Planctomycetota bacterium | reverse complement strand
TTAAGTTTCGCACCGGTTCTGCTGAAAAGCGGGGGATGAAAGTGCGACGTGGCACGGGCTGGGTTGCCCACTGCGGTTAACCTGGGATCGAGGCCATGGAGAGCGGCAGCCTGAGGGATGACTCCTTGGGACTTGTTCAACGGGTTCGAATCATTGAATACGGTTGATCCTTATTCATTCAGAGCCACAGCGCGGGCATCCTCATCGGACAAAGGGTCGGCGTTGGTCCCGTGGCGGCCGGACGGGCCGCCGGACGGCGTGTGGCGTCGGATGTGCCGACGGCGGGAAGTGCGCCGATGGCGGGGATCCATCGAAGTGGACCCGTTGCGCCCCGTGGTTGCTGCCGGCTAACCTCCCCGGCCTATGAAGCGGCGTAGTCGAGCGGACGAGCCTGCCTCTTGCCGCTCGGCGCCCCCTGCCGCAGATTGCCCCCTTGCCCCGTCGCCGGTTAAGGCCTGCCGCGGTGGATGGACCGGTGCAGAAAGGGGCGCACGTGAGCATCGCACCACAGGTTGTTGCGCACATCTTCGGCCCCGACGTGCTCGCGATCGGGGTGGGTTGTGTGTTTTTAGGCGCCGTTTTGGCGATCGCGCTGGGGCGGCTGCTGGGGTACCGCGTGGTCAGCAACGCCCGGCAGCAGGGGGAGCAGATCCTCCGTGACGCGCGCTTCGAGGCCCAGTCCCTCAAGAAGCAGATGGAGTTGGACGCCGCCGCGGAGCAGGCCAAACGCCGGGAGGAGTTCGACCGCGAGGTGAACGCCGCACGCAACGAGCTGAAAGAGGCCGAACGGCGGCTGACCAAGCGTGAAGACGGCCTAGATCGCAAGCTGGACGTTCTGACGACCAAAGAGCGTTACCTGGACGAGCTGGACGAAAAGATCAAGCAGCGGGAGGCCGCCGCGTCCGAGAAGGATACGCAACTGACCGAGTTGATCCGCAAGCAGGAGGCCCTGATCGAGACCAGCACGCAGGAGCAGAAGCAGATCCTGCTGCGGATCGGCAGGCTGAACGAGGAAGACGCCCGCAAGGAGGTCCTGCGGCTGATCGAGCGTGAGGTCAAGCACGAGGCGGCCCAGTTGATCCAGCGTGAGATGGAGCGGGCCAGCGAGGAGGCGAAGGAAAACGCGCTGAAGATCACCCTGCAAGCGATCCAGCGGTACGCCTCGGAGCACACGGCCGACAGCACGGTCTCGACGGTGGCGATCCCCAGCGACGACATGAAGGGCCGGGTGATCGGGCGCGAGGGCCGCAACATCCGCGCTTTTGAGAAGGCGACGGGCGTGGACGTGATCGTCGACGACACGCCGGGGGTGGTGGTGGTTTCGTGCTTCGACCCGGTGCGGAGGGCGGTGGCCGCCGAGTCGCTGCAGAAGCTGATCGAGGACGGGCGGATCCACCCGGCGCGGATCGAGGAGGTTGTGCAGCAGGTGGAGAAGGAGATGGCGCAGCGGATCGTCAAGCTCGGCAAGGACGCGAGCATCGAGGCCAACGTGCAGGGCCTGCACCCGAAGGTATCGGAGACGATGGGCCGGTTGCACTACCGCACCAGCTACGGGCAGAACATCCTGCGGCACTCGATCGAGGTGGCGTACCTGTGCCAGGTGATCGCCGACGAGCTGGGGCTGGACGGGGCGATCGCGCGGCGGTGCGGGTTCCTGCACGACATCGGCAAGGCGATGGACCACGAGGTGGAGGGGGGCCACCCGGCGATCGGCATGGAGTTTTGCCGCAAGTTCGGCGAGCGCGAGGAGGTGCTCAACGCGGTGGGGGGGCACCACAACGACATCCCCGCCACGACGCCATACACCCCGATCGTGATGGCGGCCGACGCGATCAGCGGGGCCCGCCCCGGCGCCCGGCGCGAGACGCTGGAGAAGTACATCAAGCGGCTGGAGCAGCTGGAGGCGATCGCCACGGGGATGAAGGGGGTCAGGGAAGCCTTCGCCATCCAGGCCGGTCGGGAGGTGCGTGTGATCGTCGACCCCGAAGCCGTCGACGACGCCAACTGCATCGTGATCGCCCGCGACATCGCCAAGCGGGTCAGCGACGAGATGACGTTCCCCGGCGAGATCCGGGTGACGGTGCTGCGCGAGATGCGCACGGTGGAGTACGCGCGGTAACGGGTAGGCGGCGCGTCGAAAACGATGTCCGCTCGAAGGGTACCGTCGAGGGTACCGTTGAAGGATACCGTTGCAGTAGGGGATTATTGCATAGCCCCTCTCCCTCGAGGGAGAGGTTGGGTGAGGGTGAGCGGTATAAGGTGGCACGGGTCCATCCCTCACCCCGGCCCTCTCCCGGGACGGGAGAGGGGGGTGCGTTGGACGCGATCCGGTCCGGTGAGAAATTCCGATTAACTGGCTTGTTCGATGCCCTCGAAACACCGCTTTCAGCCCCCTTACCTGACCAAGATTGCGCGGAGGCTGCGACGCGGTGCCAGCGTGCCCGAACGTCTTCTATGGGGCGTATTGCGAAGCGGGCGTTTGGATGGCCTGAAATTTCGACGCCAGCATCCGATCGGACCCTATGTTGTTGATTTCGTTTGTCATGAGAAAAAGCTCGTTGTCGAGCTCGATGGGATGTCGCATGTGGGCCATGCAGATCGGGATGCCTCCCGAACCCAATATCTTGAGGGGTTGGGTTATCGCGTGCTCCGTTTTACGAACGGCGAAGTTGTTGCGGATGTGACGATGGTCGCAGAGGCAATTGCGAAAGATGTAGGGTTGGATCTCTGACCGCGATCTGTCTCCCTCGAGGGAGAGGTTGGGTGAGGGCGAGCGGTGTAAGGTGGCACGGGTCCATCCCTCACCCCGGCCCTCTCCCGGGACGGGGGAGGGGGTAACTGAGCGGTTCTGATCGCCTCGAAAGGGCGTGTGATCGAAGAGCACCGCGGCTTGTTTCTGGAGAAATGGCGTGAGCACCTTGGCGGCTAAATATGAGCCCCTGGCGGTGGACGTAACCTTTACCGATTCTTCTCTGAGGGTGGTCTTGGCAGATGGTCGCGAGGTGCTTGTGCCCTTGGAATGGTTTCCCAGGCTGCGCCAGGCGACCCCCGAGCAGTTGAGCCACTGGCGACTGATCGGCGGCGGCATCGGCATCCACTGGGAAGAGGTGGACGAGGACATTTCGGTCGAAAGTCTGTTGGCCTTGCGGTAACACTGCGACATCGGAAGTCGTGGTGGGTTTCACCCATGCGACGCGGATTTCTTGCTAACGGGTAGAGATGGCTGCTCACCCGGGCACGTCGCCGAACTTGCGCTGGCGGGCGGCGAAGGCACGCAGGGCCTGGTGCAACTCCGCGGCGTTGAACTGCGGCCAGTACACGTCGGTGACGTAGATCTCGGCGTAGCTGATCTGCCAGAGCAGGTAGTTGCTAACGCGCATCTCGCCGGCGGTGCGGATCAGCAGGTCCGGGTCGGGCAGGCCGGCGGTGTAGAGGTGGTCGCTGACGGTTTGTTCGTCGATCGCGTCCGGGTCAAGCTGGCCGGATTGGACCTTGCGCGAGATGGCGCGAACCGCGTCGACGATCTCGGTGCGTGAGCCGTAGTTCAGGGCCAGCGCCAGGGTCAGCCCGGTGTTGTTCGCGGTGCTCTGCACGGTGGCGTCGAGCTCTTCGAGGACGCGGGGGGGCAGGCCCTGCCGGCGGCCCAGCTGTACGAAGCGGATGTTGTTGTCGTTGAGCTCCTTCCGCTCGGCGATCAGGTAGTGGATGTACAGGTCCATCAGGAAGTCGACCTCGTTGGCGGGTCGCTTCCAGTTCTCGGTCGAGAAGCTGTAGAGCGTCAGGACCTCCAGCCCCAGGCGGGCGCACTCGGTGACGATCGCCCGCACGGCCTTGGCGCCTTGCTCATGGCCGAAGACGCGCGGCTGGCCGCGTTCCACTGCCCAGCGGCCGTTGCCGTCCATGATGATCGCCACGTGGCGGGGCAGGGACTGGCGAGGCAGGCCCAGCTTTGCCAGGGACGCAGCGGTTTGCTGCTCACGGGTGAGCACCGCGTCGGGGTCCACGCCCCGCGGGGCAGCGGCTGCCTTGTTGGGGGTGGGAGGTTGGATCGTTCGGATGGTCATCCAGGTAATAGCTTAGACGGGCCGGTCCCGTTTCTCTCGTCGCTTGTGGGTGCCGATCGCTGCCCGGGCCATCAGCGGTCGAGGGTGCTCAGGACCGAGGGATGGTCTGATCACGCCGGGGGCCCACGCTGATCATACTGATCGGTACCCCGACGTGCTCTTCGATTAATTTCACGTAATCCTGGGCTGCGGCGGGCAACTCGGCGAACTGGCGGCAGTCGCTGATCGGGTCTTGGAAACCCCGGGCGTCCTGGTAGATCGGCTCGACCTGGGCGAGGGTGTCGGCGTCGGAAGGGAAGCTGGTGAGGCGCTGGCCCCCTAGACGGTAGCCCACGCACACCCGCAGGTGGTCGAGCCCAGTCAGGACGTCCAGTCGCATCAGGCAGACCCCGGTGGCGCCGCTGACCTTGGCGGTGTAATTGAGGGCGGCCAAGTCGAGCCAGCCGCAACGGCGTGGCCGGCCGGTGGTCGTGCCGTACTCGTTGCCGCTTTCGCGGATGCGGTCGCCGGTGGCGTCGCGGAGCTCGGTGGGCATGGGCCCGCCACCGACGCGGGTGGCGTACGCCTTGACGACGCCGAGGATGTGGCTGATTTTGGAACCCGGCACGCCG
>JAJUHR010000278.1 GCA_029267795.1 Planctomycetota bacterium | reverse complement strand
TGTCCGGGTGTGCTGCGGGGGGGGTGTTCGCGCAATCTTTCGCCCGTGGGAAGGTGAAGGCCCAGTACACGCTTGAAGACCGGCCGACGTTGGTGCTGGTCGACGATCCGTCGAACTTGCTGGGCGATCCAACCCTGGCGACCGAGGTGGCGTACCAGGTCGGCGTCGAGCTGCAGGAGTTCAAGGCGCTGAAGCGCGTGGTGCCGCCGCTGGGCGTCTACGAGTTGGCGGCGCGTTGGGGTCAGGATTACCGCCGGGCGGCGATCGACCGTGTCGGCCGGGAACTGGGGGCCGAACAGGTAATCTACGTGTTTGTCGATCGGGCGGTGCTGAGCCCGGAGCCGGGGTTGCTGCGTCCCGCGGCCGCGGTGCGGGTGAAAGTGGTCGACACGGGCACGGGCAAGCGCCTTTTTCCGGCGGTGGGCGTCGATGCGAGTACGCCGCAGCTCGACCACGTGCGGGTGAATGCTTCGCTGTCGCAGCCCGCCCCCGACGACGGATCGCAGGAAACCACCAACGTGTATCGTTTGAAATTGGCCCGCCGCGTCGCGCGCGACGTGGCCCGGCTGTTCCACGACTACGTGCCGCGTCAGCCCGGGGATCCCCTGGAAGATTGATCGGTCGTCGGGCAGCTGACCGCGCGGGCGATTCCGGATCAGGTCTCGGGCGGGCGGCGTCAGCCCCGCTGCCTGCGGGTTGCTATGATTCGAGCCGTTAAGGCGTTTTTCGTTTGAGTGTAGAGCACTGGGCTCGGGGTGGCTGTAGAGGAGCGGAGCCACACCACGGCAAAAAACCGGGGCGTCGCTGCGCTGGTCCCCCGCCACCCCAGTTCTGGGAACGCTTCACTTGAACGAAAAAAACGCAGAGCCGCTGAGGGGAGCGAAGCGGTGCTAGGTGGAGTCGCCCCTTCTTATGCGTGTGTTGCATCTGATCGACGCGGCGAGCTCCCAATCCCGACCGACAACGTTGGCGCTGATGGCCAATTCCCTGGGGCGGCTGGGTGGTGTGGAGCAGGCCGTGGTGCTCTTGGGCGGGCGGCCCCTGGCCGATGCCGCGAGGGCGGCCGGGGTGGGGGGCGCTCAAGTGATCGGCGTGCCGTTCGGCAGGGCGGTCCTCGGCTGGCCGGCGGTCCGGCGGTACGTGCGGGGGGCCGGCCCGTTCGATTTGATCCATTGCTGGTCGGTGGGCGCTTTGTCGCTGGCGGCCCTGGCGTTCCGGGGCCTGCCCAAGGTGTTGACGCTGACGACGCCGGTGTCTGAGCGGGCCACCGCTTGGCTGCGGGTCCTTTCGTGCGAGAGCGCCGCAGCCGGGGGGTTGGTCGTGCTGCCGATCAGCGCGACCCTGCGACGGGCGCTGCTGAGCGCCGGCGTTGCGGAAGCGGTAGTGCACGTGCTCAGGCCCGGGATCGATCTGGGGCGCGTGGGTCATTCCCAGCGTGCGGCGATCCGCAAGGGCTGGGGCGTGGAGTCCGAGTCGCAGCGCGTGGCGGCGATCGCGTGCGATCCGGTGGAGCGCGGCGACGCGCTGGCCGCCGCGATGGGCGTCCTGGTGGCGAACGAGATCACCAGCGCCGCTGGCCGGTCGCTGCGGCTGCTGCTGCACCCTCAGCAGCTCAACCGCGTGCGGGTGCGCGGGATCGCTCGCAATATCGATAAGGCAGGGGCGATCATCGACGAGCCGCGGGTCGCGGAGCCCTGGTCCGTGCTGCCGGGGTGCGACTTGGTGCTGGCGCTGGGGCCCTACGCGGGGGGCTTGAGCTTGCTATGGGCGATGGCTGCGAACGTCCCGATCGTCGGGGAGGCGAGCTACGCGGTCAGCGAGATCGTCGAGGACCGTCACTCGGCCCTGCTGGTGAAGGAGTCCTCGCCCAAGCAGTTGGCCAAGCGGATCACCCAGTTGGTGGACGACCCGCGCCTGGCGTGGCGGCTCAGGGATACGGCGCGGCATGAGGCGTACAGTTTTTTCTCGCGGCAACGCTATTGCCAGTCCCTGCAGGCCGTGTACGGGCAGGTGGTAGCGGGCGAACCGATCAGCGTGCCGGCGGTCGAAGCCACCGGGGGTTTGCGCTTTGCCGGCCGGGCGTGAGGGGGCGCCACCGCAAGCCTTCCCATTAAAAGATCAGCCCGGTGGACCGTATCAGGGGCAGAGCGATCCCTTCCCCGATGATCACCAGCACCAGCGTCACGTACAAGATGCCCGTGGCCGATTGGTTCGAGCGGCGCTGCACGCAGTCGTACGCCATGTAGGTGAACACCGCTGGGACGATCAGTCCCACGGCGTAGCGGGCGGTGATCATCGCGACGTCCCACACGTGGGTGAACCCGTGGGTGGGCGTGTCGGGCCGGTGAAGAAACGGCCACAGGCCCAGGGTGCCGCTGAGGAGCAGCCGGGCACCGAGGAGGGCCCCCAGCATCAGGACCAGCCTGCGGAAGGGAGCCTGGGTCATCTCGCCCCCGGCGGTGAGGTACGCGTGGCCGAGCAGCATCGTCATCAGGAATCCGCCGAGCAGGCCGGAGCCGATGGCCAGTGTGGCCGCTGCCCCCAGCGTTGTTGCGGCTGGGATAGGGCGGGCGAGGGCTGACATCGCGGAGTAGCTGGGATTGGCCGGTGCACCCACCGCCATCCACGCCGCAGCCACAGCGACGACGAACCCGGCGGCGGCGGCGATCCGCTGGCACCTGCGGTACGCTTTTTGAACCAGCAGCAACTGCAGGGCGAACGGGATCGCTGGCGCCAGGGCGGTGATGGCGCCACGATCGGCGGGGTAGCCGCCGGTGATCAGGGTCACGGCTGCGATCACTCCCAAGAGCCCCAAGGCGATCAGCCCACCCAACCGCAGCCACCGCAAGGTCACGCTGAACGGATCGCTCACGGCCTGGGATAGGCCGATGCCCGCGACCAACATCAACAGCACGACGGGTAACATCGTTGGGTGGCTTGGCTTTCGCTCGGCTCTCGATGGTCTGCCCTGCAAAATCCTCGGATGATATTCGGGAGGAGGGCGGGCTTGAGAGTTCGTGCTTCGAACGGAGTATTGTCGCGTGCGGCGGAACGGGTGCAAGCAGGGATAGACGCGGTCATCCGCGGACCGGGCGGTGATCCTGTGGGGGTGTTTTAGATTACCATCGTAAGCAGGGTGGATCGGGCTGGGGTTGGGGCCGCTTCGTTATCTGTCGGGTCCCAAGCACGGGTGGGTCCGTGTATTTGACGTCGGTCGGAGGTTTCTGCTAAAGTATTGTCACATTCGGGGTAATAACAGGAGAATCGTCAACGATTTTCGTATGATCCAGGTTGATTGGTTTGGTTTACATCTTTAAGTTTCGCACCGGTTCTGCTGAAAAGCGGGGGATGAAAGTGCGACGTGGCACGGGCTGGGTTGCCCACTGCGGTTAACCTGGGAT
>JAJUHR010000248.1 GCA_029267795.1 Planctomycetota bacterium | reverse complement strand
GCTACGACCACCGTCGCCAGCCGGCGGTCGAGAGGCCCTTCAGACCGAAACTCGATCGTCAAAAGCCCGGGTTCCGGCGCTCCATTCACGAAAACGAGCGGCCGCGGTCCTGGACTTGGTCCGGCGAACGCTGTGGTTGACAGCGAGGCACACGCCCTCATGGCTGCACCTCCACGACCTGCAGCGACATTGAGGGCGTTTCGGCAGCCCGAACCACATTCGACCAGGGGGTTTCCAGGATCGCCCCGCCCGGGCTGCGGACCCTCCAGCGAAAGAGAGCCGAGATAGCTGGCATCTCGACAGCAGCTTCAATAAATGGCTTGCTCGGCTCCAGAGTCGGAACTTGCAATACCTGCTCAACGCCCCCGTCAATCATGCCCAGCAACTCCACACTTGAGATTCGACAACTTCGAACGGGGCGGTCCCAGACGATACGGGGTTTTGCGTAGCCATCCTCGATCAGCACCGACCATGGGCCGGTGTTTGGCCAGCAGGGGGCAAGCGGTGGCAACACGGCCGCACCGCCCACGTTGGCGACCCTCACCGTTCGAGTACCAGCTTCGCTTCTACCCAGGCTGTCAACGTGACGGATAACGTAGTAAGCCTCGCCTTCGAACCCGGGCCTGGACGAGATCGCAAGAAACGCCTCTTTTTCTTGCTCTCGCAGCACCACAGCAGGCGCCTCAGGCACCAGGTTTTCAAGGCGAGACAACGGACCGAATACATCCCACCCCTCCCGTGGCATGGCCACAGTCAGCAGGGGGTCGCCAACCAGAAACACCCCCTGGGTGGGTAGTGGGTTCGCGACGAACCAAGCCTCCGCTAGGGTCCAGCCTCTGCGCAGAGCATCGAAGAACGGCCGGATATAAGGCGTGGCAGTTGGGCTATAGCTCCGGCTTGCACCAGCCGCCGACGCATACCCCGCACCCACTGCGGCTTGCACCCAGTTGGTCGGCGCACTTGCCCTCAGAGTGGCTGCCGTCGGATTCGCAGAGTGCAGCTGGAAGCAGAACACCCTCGACCCGCTTGGTGAGCCAAAAAATCCATTCGGAACGGTGGCTGCGGACCAGCCCCAGAAGAAGCCGTCGTGCTGAATGCTTTCAAACTGGACCTCGGTCTGCGGGTCGGCCGTCGCGCTGAGCACCAGCGGCAATCGTGTGCGCATCCGATCGATGCTCGAAGCCCAGTTCGACATCGATGCAATCTGACTATCAGTTCCTTCCCCGTGTGTGGTATATGGGTCCAGCCAGATCGTCGCGTTGGATCCGTCACCAAGCCCGGTGGCCTCTAAAGCGATCGATCTCGCCACGAACGACTCCGCCTCTCCCAGCGTCGGCGCATCGATACGCGCTGTAAGCCTCAAGCCTTGGAGATTGTCCTTGGTCGGCCGCGTGGGCACGGCGTCGCGGCCCAATGGGTTCGCTTTCGGCAAGGTGCCCAGGTCGTGCATCAGCCCTGCGATCGAGTCCAAATCTCCAAATCCCGCGAAATCTACGTACCCTGGCACCTTGTAGCCGAACAGCAGACCCATCACCTGACGATCCAGCCCGTTCGCATCCAGGTGCGATAAGATCGCACTGCGCAGTGCCACGTATTCCGAGGTGCCGATCGTTTCCGCGCTGCTGAGATTAAGCCCTAACAGGTTGGAATAAGGAATACGACGCGCCGAACGGTAATGCTCCGCCCATGCCACCGATTCGGGATCCCCAGAGTTGTAAATCACCAACCAGCGTCGAGGATCGTCAGCATGGTCACTCAACGGCCCCACGACGACCGGCCCGATATATCTGTCCGATACGACCCATTCATCGAGGTACAGCTCCCCAATCGCTGTCGCGTCCTTGAGCATGCCGCCCAGCGCCACCTTGGCCACGCTCAGCCCCACAGATGCCCCGTCAACGCTTCCCATGGAGACGCCGTCGAGCCAAAGCTCGCCGTGCCCACGCACGCTGTCGAACCCGACTTCGAGGCAATGCCACGGGAGCGCCTCGGGCAAGTCTGCGCTAATCGCCGTAAGCGTTCCCATCGCGAGCGTAACCTCACGGGTTGAGCAATTCAGCTCTACCCGGAAGGAATCCATCCCGCCTGCTTCGATGCCCCGGATAACCGTGACCCGCCCACTCGCCCCCGTCCCGGTTGCCAAAAGCACTCGCGTGTGCACAACCTCGTAACCTTTCCCCAGATCGTGCTCGACCGCTTGTCCATCGGTGCCGCCGGCCATCGACACTAGCACGCCAACCCCGCCGCTCGTAGGGCGATCTGGAAACGCTGCCTGTTCCGATTGAATCAAAACGGCCCCTTGCCCGTTTCTTTCGGGTCGCAACCGACTCGCTCGGAACGACGCAGGTCGCAAGAAGTGGGGCCGCAATGCGAATGCGACGACCTGCGGTCCCCCTGGGAACTCCCGCCACCCCGGCACCTGAAAATCGGCGTGCTTGAAAAACTTGGCCACCGCGGTTGAGTCTGCCGACGGGCAACTCGCCACCAGTTCAACCACCGCGGGCTTGGTCGTAGCTTTCAGCCCCGGCGCCGGGGAAAAAATGGTCGCGACGACAGCCGCTGGCGATGCTTTGGCCTTAAGTTGCAAACCGGCCGCACTGACGGACGTTGTAGCGGGGGATGGGGCCAGAACACTTCCCGAAGTCGATGCTGAGATGAACCACCGTCTCCGACCCATCGAACGCCGCACCGGAGCCGGGGCGTCGTGTGTGGTGCCCGTCGCAGAAAAGACATTCCGCGCGTAAGGGTCCTGCAGCGTGAACATCTCCGGACCCACTGCGAGGTAACGAGGCTCGATCTTCCAGGGCTCGACACCCGCTGCGAGACGCGCCACCTGTCCCTCAAGCAGGTCGATCGACCATACGAAGGCCCAGAAGATCAACCCATCGAAGTATTCCGACAAAAAGCGCGCGTTGCTTCCGATCCGCGTCCTCACGAACCCCGATGCGTTTGCCGACACCGTGCTCGATCCGCGGTTCGATACATTTCCGTCCAGATAGACGTATCGCTCCGTGGAGGAAACGAACCTCCCACAGACGTGGTGCCATCGAGACGCCGTATAGCTGTTGACCGTATCGATCGTCACCGTGACGGGGGTGTTGTCACGCACGACTAATCGGCCTTTCAGCCCACTAGACGTCCCGATCCCGAGCTCGTTGCCCGACGCCCCGAGACTGAGGCACTTCCCGGTGACCGCAGTGGCCGCGTTGAACCAGCACGCGAGCGTGCACGGAGCACCCGCGACGCTGCCGGCCGACGACATCTCCAGGTGATGGGAAGAGCTCGATACGAAACGCCGCGATGGTTCGGTCGAGCGGAAGGGCGGTGCTGGCGCTTGCTCAGAACTCATACCGATTGCTCGTGAATCCCTTGATATTCCACCAGGTGATCCGACCCAGTCGCCGACAGCGCAGCTCCCGTCTTGTTCTCGAACACAAGCGTCCACTTCGGGGGTAGCACCCCGTCAAACGCAGCCGCAACGCTCCACGGCCCGAACGTATAGACGGTGCCGCTCCCGTTCGCCTTAATCACGCCCAGGAAACGCAGGTTTTCCGTCTTGCCCGCGTAGGCCGAGTCAGCCCCGGAGGCGTCGCCCCCATACGTCGGTGTGTTGTCAACCAAACCACTTGCATACACCGCAACATACCCGTTGCTCCCGACCGTCGATCCGGTCTTGATCTTTCCACCCACCAGGGCGTCGATGTACAGGTTCGTCCCGTTGTCCACAGCCGTCGCCTG
>JAJUHR010000245.1 GCA_029267795.1 Planctomycetota bacterium | reverse complement strand
GGCCGCTGCCGGCCTTCGTGCGGCGGTTGCCCCGCGTGCGACGCTGGGTCGGCGCCAAGATCATCCTCTACCACGCCCGGCTTGCGGCGCGGTTAACCCACGCCGCGTAGGGGCTCATGCAAAATCGTGTATGCGCACCACTTGTAGTAGGGCGGCCGGGTGGCTGGGGCAGAGCGTAGCGATGCCCCGGTCGAAAACCGTGGCTTGGCTGGTGGGGATTCCACCCCTGACCGCGCCCATGGCTTGCATCCCCACCCGCTTGCCCGCAGCACCCAGCGGAACCCCACGGGACGCGGTATCATTCCCGCACCGCGCGGGAACGATCCTTCCCCAAGGGAATGACCCATGCGACGATCCGCTCAAAGAATCTTGGCAGTGGTGACGGGCTTGGTATTGGGGTGGTATCTAGCGGGGATGCTGCCCGGGATCGGCGCGAGTCTCGCTGTTGAGCAGGCCGGGGAGCCGCCCCATGCGCAGACCAGTCACGCCGCCGATCAGCCCCTCCCGGAACACGACACGAAACACGGGACCCTCCCTCCCAGCAGCCACGGGGGCCATACCGACCACAGGAGCCCGCATGAAAACGACGCCATCCACCTCCTGCCCAAGCCCCACGACATGACTTGGTTCCGCGCGGTGGTCTGGTCTGCTGCGGGGTTATTTGTTGCCGCCCTCGTGTTGGGAATCCCAGCCCTGAAGCTCAAAGGCGAGGAGCCGCCCGAGCCCGTGGCCGGCCACGACAACGACCACGGTTCACATGACGAAGACCAAGGTCACCGCGACTCGCACGCAGCGCACGCGCACCCTTAACCCCCACCGTCCTCACGATTCAACTCGAACAATAGCCACGGGTGGAAACCCGCCGCTCCGAAGCCCTTAGCAGCATGCTGCAAAAGTCGGGTGCCACACCGCAGACCGAGCCGAAGGCGAGGCTGCTGTGTGCATACCTAACCCAGCAGCTTCGTGATCACCGAATCCCCGACGAACAACCCTTCCCGCGTCAGACGCAGGTGCGTTCCAGTCAGTTCGAGCATCTTCAGGCGCAGCAACTCCTCGATCGCCGTGTGCCGCGGATCGTCACCGGGCACATGTTCGCGAACCCAACCCACCGGTACGCCCTCGCGCAGCCGCAGCCGCAACATCAATTGCTCCCCAACGCCCTCCCACGCGGGCAGGCGTTCGTGCTCGATCGTCGGCGGCTCACCGGGGCCGTCAAGGTACCTGCCCAGGTGTGCCGCGTTCTTCCACCGGTATCCCGCGACGTGGCTGGCGGCGCTGGGCCCAATGCCGATCCAGTTCGCGCTCGTCCAGTAGGACACGTTGTGTTGGCACCGCCACCCAGGCCGGGCCCAGTTGCTCACCTCGTAGTGCTCCCACCCCGCCTCCTCCAGCCGGTCCATCACCCGTGCGTACATCGCGCGCTCGAGCTCCTCGTCCACCCGCGCCACCAGCCCGCCTTTCAGCCGGCTATAAAGCGGCGTGTTAGGCTCGTACGTCAGCCCGTAACAGCTTAAGTGCCGCGGTTCCAACGCCAGGGCTGCATCCAAATCGGCATCCACCCCGCTCAGCGTCTGGCCGGGGATCGCGAAGATCAGGTCCAGGTTGATATTGCCGATGCCCGCATCACGGGCCGTCTTCACAGCCGTAGCCACATGCGTCGGATCGTGCCACCGCTCCAGAGCCCGCAGCAGCTCCGGTTGAAACGACTGCGCTCCCATGCTCACCCGGTTCACCCCACCCTCCGCCAGCAAGCGCATCAGCCCGGGCGTCACCGTCTCGGGGTTGGCCTCGACCGTGAATTCCCGGACGCGGTCGAGCACGCCCAGCTCGCTCAACGCCGATAAGACCGATCCCCACAGCCGCGGGTGCAGCATCGTCGGGGTGCCGCCGCCCACGAACACCGTGCCGGGACGAAGGTCAAACTGCTTCGCACGCAGCTCAAGCTCCTGCACCAACCTCTGCGCAAAACGCGCTTGTCGGGCCGGGGGTGGCGCATCGGGATCGGGACCGAAACCCCCAGAAGTGGAACCCCCGGAAGTCGAACTCTCGGCAGTCGAACCCCCGCGGGTCGTACCCCCGGGGTCCCCGCAACCTGGACCCACGCCCGAGCCAGCCGATTCGTCCACGATGCTGTAGAAATCGCAGTAATGGCACTTGTGGAAACAGAACGGCACGTGGATGTACAACGCTTCGATCGCTACACCGCGTCCCGCCAGCGGCGGTTCCTGAACCGACCGGTCTTGGAGAGCGATGCCGTCAGAATGGGGCCCACGATCGGATGACTGCACGGATAGCCTGGCTCCTTGAAGCCCATACGACGCTCGGTGAGGCGCCGCAGCTTCCGGTCAAGTGTAGCCTGGCAGCCGACCCCCCGGTCGCTCCCAAGAGGCACACCGCCTCCACCCGCACGCCCTTTGCAAAGCGCACGGCCACACGGCGCTGACCAGCTTATCCGAATCAACCGGGTTGGCTCGGCGACGGGCCTGCGTCGGAGGTGGAGGCTTCATTGGCCTCGGAAGGCGGATTGACAACGGCCGAGCTCGATTTTCCACCCGGCCTGGAAGGGTTTGGAGCTCGGGGAATATGGACCTTCATCCCACATTGTGGGCATTTCACGCTCTTGCCCCGAGCGTGTTCGGGGACCGAGAGGATGGTCCGGCAGTTCAAATTCGGGCAAACCAGGCGAAGAGTCATGGTAATGATCGCGCGCCGTTAGAGTTCTCGGTCCCTTTCATGTATCGGCCTGCCGACACCGCGGGTTTATCGAAGAATCAGGACAACCGGATGAGCCGTAATAAGGCCCCGAGAGCCGGCCCTACGACCGATCGGTCGACCCGAACTCCTGCCTCTGCATGCCCTTGGGAGAAAGCCGTTGATTCACCAACACCAACGGGGTTAATCGATCAATCGCAGGCGCTCGTAAGCTTTGGCCTCAAATAGCTGCAGCACCCGGGTCGATTCTTGAATTCCTTCCATGATCCACCCGCGATGGGGGATATAGCCCACTTCGATCAAAACCAACGAGCTGGCAAGTGATAACTTGATGTTCCGTATCGTCTTAATGATGTAGGCGTCTCGAGTGCCGAAAGGGCTCGTTACCTTTTGAGCCCCCAGCAATTGGATGGTATAGCTGCACAGTCCCCGGTCCCGCACTGTGCCATCCACCAAGTTTCTGACCACCATTTGACTCGAACCGTGGACAACCAAGCCTTGACTGATGTATTGCGGCAGCAGCACCAGCGCCGGCTGGTATTCCACGCTCACCCCCTTGGACAACTCCTCTTCCCGGTCGATCACGATCGTTCCTTCGTCGGTCTGGGAGATATAGGCGACGCGTACGGAGTCCAGCGTCCACCGCCACCGACTCGGACCCAGGGGTTCGAGTCGGTAGGGCAGCAGCCTCGGCGGGGCGCCATCGACGCGGTATTCGATGTGCCCCGACCGCTCTTTCAGCGGGTACAACTTCGAGCCGAGGATCGGTGGAACGCTGTGGATGGGTTGTACAGCCTGCCGCCCCGATGCCGAGACGTCACTCCGTGGTGGCCCAGCACAAGACACCAACCCCAGGCTCAGGCTCAATCCCACCGCCCCAGCCCTCGCCCAACTGAACCTGTCCCTCGGGATCGAACGTATTCTGGAAAGCATAACGTTGCATGGGACGCTAAAAACGGGATCACCTGTAACTCGATGGGGACGTGCAACCGATGGATGATCGAGGGATGCCATACGAAAAAACCGGCAATTCCAGGAGTTCCAGCGGCT
>JAJUHR010000436.1 GCA_029267795.1 Planctomycetota bacterium | reverse complement strand
GTCCGCGGACAAGATCGACGCCGCAACCAGCGGCCGCACAGGCGGCACCGTGATATCAAGCATCCCTGAACTCCAACACCCCCCACCAACCCGCGCTGGGTGCCTGGGGCTAAGCACAGCGTGCCCCAGCCTCGTAAGGCGGGCCCTTTTGGCCCGCCGGGTCATTCCTCGCAGAGTACGCTGTGCGCATCACCCGTAGGGCAGGTCATCGACCTGCCTCTTTAGCCCGCCGTGAACACCCGGCGGATCCGTCGCCACAGCCGGCAAACAAATGGGCCGGAGCCCCTCGCCCCAGCCGGCAACCCGCGGCTCAGCACCGTCCACGCTCCCCTGCTCAACTTTCTACTTATCGTCCAGCAGCTCCACGCTGGCGAACGACTTGCCCTCGAGCATCTCCAGGCTCGCCCCACCCCCCGTCGAGACGTGGCTCACCTGGTCCGCCAGCCCGAACTCCTCGATCGCCGCCGCGCTGTCCCCGCCCCCGATGATGCTGATCGCCCCGTTCTCCCGCGTCGCCCGCGCAATCGCCTGCGCCACCGCCCGCGTCCCCACGTCGAACGGCTTGGTCTCGAACGCCCCCAGCGGCCCGTTCCACACGATCGTCTTCGCCCTACCTACCTGCGCCGCGTACTCCGCCTGCGTCCGTGGGCCGATGTCCAAGCCCTCATACCCATCGGGGATCGCCCCCTCCGCCACCAGCGTCTTCGTGCTCGAACTAAGCTCCAGCCCGCACACCGTGTCCACCGGCAACATCAGCTTCGCCTTGCTTCGCCCCGCCTCCGCCAGAATCTCCAGCGCGTCCTTGACCCGGTCCGGCTCCACCAGACTCTTGCCCACCGGCTTCCTCTGCGCCAACATGAACGTGTACGCCATCGCCCCCCCAATCAAAATCACGTCCACCTGCTTCATCAGGTTCTTGATCGCCCCGATCTTGTCCGACACCTTCGCGCCCCCCAGGATCGCCATGAACGGCCGCTTCGGATTCCGAATCGCCTCCGACAAATACCGGATCTCCTTCTCCACCAGAAACCCGCTCACCTTCGCCCCGCCACGCGCCCCGATCGCCCGCGGCACCGCCACCATCGACGCGTCTTCCCGGTGACACGTCCCAAACGCGTCGTTGCAATACACCTCCCCCAGGCTCGCCAGCTGCTCCGCAAACGCCGCATCCCCCTTCTGCTCCGCCTTGTGGAACCGTAGGTTCTCCAGCAGCAGCACCCCCCCATCCTTCAGCCCCATCGCCATCTTCTTCGCCTGCTCCCCCACACAGTCCGGCGCAAACCCCACCGGCTTGCCCAGCAACTCGCCCAACCGCTCCGCCACCGGCTTCAAACTGAACTCCGCCTCGTACCCCGCCCCCTTCGGCCGACCCAGGTGGCTCATCAGGATCAGCCGCCCACCCCGCTCGACCACGCTCCGGATCGACTCCATCGCCATCCGCACCCGCCGATCGTCCGTGATCCGCCCATCCTGCAGCGGCACGTTGAAATCCACCCGCATCAGCACTCGCTTCCCCACCACCGCCACGTCCGCGATCGTCTTCTTGGCCATTTCATATTCACCTTTATGAACTCGCTGCGTCCACACCCGCTACGAAACGCACCATGATACCCACAACCAACTCCCCACATGCCCCGTAGGGTCCGCTATGCCATGATTGCGCGCCAGGGGGTGTGGATATTGCTGTAATTCCATCAAAGGTCCATACTTGCTCCGATCGCGTTGCTGCGACGAAAGGAGTCAAGCATGGACCGAGGTCATTG
>JAJUHR010000101.1 GCA_029267795.1 Planctomycetota bacterium | reverse complement strand
TGCAGCCGCTGAGGGATCCCGAACGGCGAGTAACTCTCCCCGTACCGCGGGATCTTGTTGGGAATCCCGCCGTTGTTGTATAGGGCCGCCCCCCACAGCTGCGCCCCGTGGGCCATCATGCTGTGCCCGACGAACGCGACCTCCCGCGCGTGGCACTGCCCGCAGGCGAACGAAGCGACGCGCAGATCGCCCGGGTTGATGAACCGGATGAACTCGGGGCTCTCTTGATTGAGCAGCGCCGCGGTCACAGGCGGGTTCCGCGACCCGTGCAAGTGGGTCGGGTCTTCGTGGACGTGCTGGCCCCAGGGCCGACCGTCCAGCAGGTCGTTCCGCGAATACCACGCCGCCGGGTTGCGGGGCTGCACGTGCGCCCGTTGCATCCGCGCCAAGTACCGGCGGTCTTCGATCGGCTCCCCGGGCGTCCCGGGCCGGCCCGGCTCAGCCAAGGGCGACGTCACCGTCGCGTCCCCGCCGTGGCAGTCCACGCACCCGATCGCCAGCTGCCGCCCGCCGTGCATGTCCGGCTCGTCCGTCGGCCCGTGGCACGAGATGCACCCGGCCGACTTCGCCATCGCCTGCTCCGCCGACTGCGCTTTCGGTGCCGGCGGCGCCATACGCCGGCGCAGCTCCGCCTCCGCGGCCTGCGGGTCGCTCATCTTCTCGATGAATACCGGGTCGTAGGGCTCTGCGCCCCGCCAGTACCGCGCGTGTTCGCAGGCGAACAGCAGCGCAATGGCCGCCACGCCACCAAAGAAGATCACCAAACGAACACGCTGTATCCGACCCTGTGACATTGCGATGACGCCCCCTGCTCCCTCCACAAGCCGCGCCGCGGTTGCTCAATACGTCAGCGTGATCCCCGTGAACAGCTGGTACAGCTGCGTCTGTGTCTCAAACACGTCCTCGAACCCCTGCCCGGGAAAGAACACCGACCCCCCGACCGTCAAGATGATGTTGTTGTTCAGCAGCGGACGGTACTGCGTGGCCAGGTTCACCTCGTACCCCACGTGATGGCCGATCTCGTTCTGGTTCAGGAACAGCTCCAGAGCATCGACCCGCGCGAACCAGATGCTGTTGGCGTTGAGCGACGCCCGCCACTTCGGGGTAATCTCGGCGTCCAGGCCCACGTTGAACAGCACCGTGCCGGGGTTCACGTAGTTCGCCTGCCCTTCCGCCTTGTTGCCCGCTAGGTCGTTATAAAAGCTCTTGGCGCTGACCAGGTTCACCCCGAACAGCCGTAGCGCCTGTGACTGGTAAAAGCTCGACGGCCCGCCGGCAAAGAACGGGTTGTCCAAGATCCCGTCGAACCCCGTCGCACGCCCGTCCTCGGGGTCTGCGTCGCCGCTGGCGTAGAGAAACGAAACCTTCGGCCGCAGCCAGTCCACGTCGTACGACAGCTCCACCGCCCCCAGAAACGCGCCGATGTCCACCGCCCGGCCCGCCAGCGGGTTGCCGTCGTCCTCCCCGAACACGTAATAAAACGCGTGGTTCACGTTCACCCGCCCGATGTGCCCGTCGCTGGCCCAGCCCAGGTAGTACGCGTCGATGTTGTGCGGCGTCACGCTCCCCGACAGGTCCGGGATCACCAGGAACCCGTTGTTGTCGAACTCTTCGTCCGATTGATCGTGGTTCCAGTGAAAACTGAACTGCGTCGTATACCCGTACCAGACAAAGTCCTGGACGAACACGTTCGCGATCAGCACCTGCTGGTCGCGCCAGTCGAACTCGTTCAGCTCGCTGTTGGTGTCCTTGTCGTTCTGGTTGAACACCGCCAGGTTGTACTGGATGCGGTTGCTCTGGAGGTTCCCCAGCAGCCGCACGCCGTCGGAGATGTCGTTGAACACGAACCCCCGGAAGTCCGACACGAACAGCTGCCGCCCCACCCGCACCGCTGCCACGTCGAAGAACGGCGTCACGTCGCCCAGGTGGTACTCGAAGAACGTCTCCTGCAGCGTGAAGTGCTCGTCCCCGCGGTCGTCGCCCTTGCGCACGTCGATGTTGACGTTGTTCCGCTCCCGCAGCTCCAAATAATTGACGTTGACCGCCGGCGTCACGCGCACCAGCCAGTCCACTGGTCGAAACGCCGTGTACCCCTGGAACACGTCGACCGTCAAAAACACCGTCTGCGAGACGAACAGCTGCTTGCCGTCGCCAAAGAAGTTGAACGCCCCGCTGCCGCCGGCGCTGGCCCCCGGAGGCGTCGGCAGCCGCCGGAAGTTCACCAGCGTGTCCGACGTCGCGCTGAGGTTCAGAAAGACATCGTTATCCGCGATCGGGTAATCGCCCTTGAGCACGTTCCGGTCGTAAGGGTTCAGCGGATGACCCAACGTATAGGGGATGTCCCCCGCGTCCGGGTTCATCAGGATCGGATCGTCAGCGGTCATCCGCCCATAGCGGTCCCACCGCGGCCAGCCGATGCGCCACCGGTCCGGCACCGCGATTGTCTGGCGCGGAACAATGTTCCGAGGCTCGGGGATCAAATAAGGGCTTTCCCCGGCAAAACCCAGCGGCCCCATCTCCTCCTCCGCCGGTTGCGGGGCCCCCGGCTGAGTCGCGGGGACGGGGGCGGGCTCAGGCGGCTTGGCCCCCTGCCTCGCGGAAGGCGGGGCGTGCCGGCCTCGATACCAAGGCGTCGCGCGGGCCGGGGCTGAAGCGTCGACGGACTGCGATGCGAGCGGCTCCTCCGCGATCATGTCGGCGAATAACCCGACCGGGCCCGCAAGCGCAACCGCCGCGGCAGCGATGAGCCGAACGACGCCCAGCGTGTTTCGGTCACTCAGCCGCCCGATCGCTCGCATGCGGGACGCTCCCTGGTTCGCGCAGCTCGCCAATCTTAACAGGCGTAATCTAGACCAAACCCTCCGTTTCTGTAAAGTGGATGCTAACCTCAGCTACCCGCAGCGGCCGGACCGAAGTAACGTGCGGGTCGCACTCCACCGCGGTACAATCGACCCACGCGTCCACAGATGCCCCAGACCAGGCAAAATCCCAGCTGAGCATACAAAGGGAATCAGCCGGTGATGACGTCGTCGTTCCTTACGCGACTGAACGTGCGATGGCGGGCCCGCCGCTCACGGGGCGAAGCTCATGTCCATAAAAAAATCACCAGGGCCTGCACCACCCCTTGCCGCAGCCCTCTGATCGAATCGTTGGAGCCGCGGTTGTTCCTCTCCGGCTCGGCGGCGCTGCTCGGCCCCGGTTCCCCCTCTTTCGCTTTCCTCGACGCCGATGGGGATCAGGTCCTCGTCCGCCTGATCGGCCCCGGCTCCGCCGCGGTGAACCTGCAGGGCGGTCAAGCCGACCACGCCGACCTCGAATCCCTGCAACTGACCAGCACCACCGCCCAAACCCGCCTCGAAATCCGCGTCACGCACAGCACAGGCACCGGAGGCACGTCCGTCGGCTCGATCGTGGCTGAAACCCTAGGCGAGCTGCGCCTCCTCGGCGATGCCCCCATCCACGACGCGTTCATCCACGGCAACCTCGGGCGATTCATCGCCTCCCCCGCTGCCGACCCCGACCGCTCCACCGCCGTTCGCCTTCGCGCCGGCGGGAACATCGGCCAGGTCGTGATCGCCGGCAGCCTCACCAACAGCTCGGTCGTTTCCGCCGGGGGCAACATCGGTCTACTCAGCATCGCCGGCGACCTGCGCGGCTCCTCTGTGCTCGCCGGGGCCAGCCTCGATGAATCCTTCGACTTGACGCGTGGCCGGTTCTTCGCCGGGCGCATCACCTCCGCTCTGATCCGCGGCGACGTCGCCGATTCGATCGTCGCCGCCGGCGGCAACCCCGGCTCCGACGGGGTCTTCCAACGCGACGAACTGATCACCGGCGGGCGGATCGATCGGCTCACCGTCACCGGCCTGGTCCGCGGGAGCCTCTCGGCGCACACCAACCCCGGCATCTACGCCGCCCAGCTCGGCAGCGTCTCCGTCGCCGGCCAGCGCCTCACGCCCGACCTGATCGCCGCGGGCGCCGGAACCACCGGCTCCGCCGTGATCGACCCGCTGCCCGCCCCCGCCAATGCGCCGACCATCGCCGACATCCAAACGATCCTCACCCAGGCCGTGGCGCGCGCCCGACAGCTCCAGGTTAACGCGACGATCGCCATTCTCGATCGCGAGGGCAACATCCTAGCCGTGGCCCGCATGGCCGAAGCCGCGTTCCCCGCCGCAGCCACCACCGTGGACATCGACGCCAGCGGCGCAGGCGGCCTGGAAGCGGTGGACGGCATCGTCGCTACCTCGCTCATCGCCGCCACCAAAGCCGGCACCGCCGCCTTCCTCTCCACCAGCCTCGGCCACGCCTTTACCACCCGCACCGCCGGCTTCATCATCCAATCCCACTTCCCCCCCGGCGTGCAGTTCCAGGACAGCGGCCCGCTCTTCGGCGTCCAGCTGTCCAGCCTGCCAACCAGCGATGTCAACCGCCTGCCCCTGGGCCTATCCGCAGACCCCGGCGGCCTGCCCCTGTACCGCGGGGGCGAACTCATCGGCGGCATCGGCGTCGAGGTCGACGGCACCTACACCGTCGACCCCAACCGCATCCAACGCCAACCCCAAGCCACCACCGAGGAACTCATTGCCTTGGCCGCCCAAACCGGCTTCCAACCACCCAAAAAGATCCGCGCCGACCGCGTGTTCGTCGACGGCATCCGTTTCCCCTACGCCTTCGCCAAGAACCCCAAGCTCGCCGCTCTGGGCCCCCTGCCCGCTTACGCGACACTCACCACCTCCGGCGACCTGATCGAACTCGTCGCCCCGCGCATCAGCCCCGCAAGCAAGTTCGCCAGCGCCTCCCTGGCCCGCCTCGATGGCAGCGGCGCCATCGCCGGGGAAGTGCCCAACGACACCCTCGTCGACTTCTTCGACGACGCAACCTCATCGCCGGCGTTTCTTGACGGCGACTTCAACGGCGCCGAGCAACTCACCACCGACGACGTCACCACCATCCTCACCCAGGCCCACCAGCTCAACGCGCAGCTCCGCGCCCAGATCCGCAAAGACCGCCCGCAGATATCCCAGGTCACCGTGGCCGTCGTCGACCACAACGGCCACCTGCTGGGCGTCTTCCGCACGCCCGACGCCCCCGTGTTCGGCTACGACGTGGCCGCCCAGAAAGCACGCACCGCGGCGTTCTTCAGCCGCCCCGACGCCGGCGACGAACTGCGAGCCCTCGATGTCGAACTCGCCGCCGACATCGCCACCGCCCAGGGCCTGGGCATCATCGACCCCACCGTTGCCAATCCCTTCGGTCGGCACGTCGGCCTGGCCCAGGCGATCGGCGTGCAGCTCGACGGCACCGTCGCCGTCGCGGATCGCACCGGTGGGTTCCTCTCGCGACCCAACCTCCCCGACGGGATCAAGGACGCCCCGCCCGGGCCGCTATCCGCCCAAACCCCCGGCCGCTTCAGCCCGTTCAACACAGGCCTGCAGACCACCCTGCTGATCCCCAACCTCGTCGACTTCCTGCTGGCGTTCAACGCGATGGGTGAAACGTCCGGCCTCGCCGCGTTCATCGCCGGCACCCTCGGCGGCCCCAGTGTCGTGCCCAACCAGGACACCGCCGGCACTGGGCTGCCCGGCAGCAGCCTCGCCAACGGCCTGCAGATCTTTGCCGGCAGCGTCCCGCTTTATAAGAACGGCGTGCTCGTCGGCGGCGTCGGCGTCAGCGGCGACGGCATCGAGCAGGACGACTACGTCGCTTTCACCGGCGCCACCGGCTTCCAGGAGTTCGGCTCCGGCGTCCGCCGCGCCGACTCCGTCCTTATCGTCGACGGCATCCGCCTGCCCTACGTCAAGTTCCCTCGCTCACCTTTCGGCGGGCTCTGAACCACGTCGGCCTTGAAGGTTGCTCTCCCGACCCACTCATGTGACCCGATTGACTCGCGTCACCCCGCGCGCGAACATGTCTCTGGAGAAACCAGATCATCAGATCGCGTTCGAACGCATCCAACACCCACGCCGCTGAAAGGCCCCCCTCATGAAAGGCATACGCATTGCAGCCATTCCTGCCACCCTCGCACCCCTCGCCCTGATCGCCTTAATCTCCTTCCAATCGTCCTACGGCCAGATGGGCCAAGGCCAAATGAAGGGCCAGGATGACCAAGGCCGCGACAAGTGCCCCACCTGTCCCATGATGGACTCCTCAAAAGGCCAAATGGATGGGAAGGGCATGATGGATCAGATGGACGGCAAAAGCATGATGGGCCCCATGGGCAAGGGCATGATGGGCCCGTGGAACGGGGTCAATAAAGCCGTCGCCGTGATCCACCCCACCGCGGGCAGCAAGTGCCAGGGCGTCGTCTGGTTCATCTGCACCGATGACTGCAAGGTGAAAGTGATCGCCGACCTCCAGGGCCTAACCCCCAACGGCAAGCACGGCTTCCACATCCACGAGTTCGGCGACTGCACCGCCCCCGACGCCACCAGCGCCGGCGGCCACTACAACCCGCAAGGCCACCCCCACGCCGGCCCCGACCAGCCCACGCGCCACGCCGGTGACCTGGGCAACCTCCAGGCCGACGCTCAGGGCAACGCCCAC
Source organism: Planctomycetota bacterium (assembly GCA_029267795.1). Lineage (GTDB taxonomy): Bacteria > Planctomycetota > Phycisphaerae > Phycisphaerales > Phycisphaeraceae > JAJUHR01. Next base: position 208 of record JAJUHR010000101.1, on the reverse strand, counting down.
CTCGAAATCGTTGTCGACAACATCTCAATCGCCGGCTGCATGGGCCCCATGGGCCGCCAAGGCATGATGGGCCCCATGGACGGTAAAGGCATGATGGGCCAGATGGACGATCAGGGCATGATGGGCGACGGTAAAGGCATGATGATGGGCCCCATGATGATGAAACCGCCGATCCTCGGCCGCAGCGTGATCATCCACGCCCAGGCGG
>JAJUHR010000297.1 GCA_029267795.1 Planctomycetota bacterium | reverse complement strand
AGGCGGTGATCGTCGACAACGCTTCGGGCGACGACTCGCCGCAGCAGGTCGAGCGGGTGATCCGCGACAAGGGTTGGGGGTCGTGGGCCCGCCTGGTGCGATCGCCGGTGAACGGGGGGTTCTCGGCGGGGAACAACGCGGGGATGCGTGCCTCGGACGCCGAGGCCTATCTGCTGCTCAACAGCGACACGCTGGTGCGGCCGGGGGCGATCGAGGCGTTGCTGGAGGCGTTGCGTCAGCGGCCCGAGGCCGGGATCGTCAGCCCGCGGTTGTTGTTGCCGGACGGTCGGCTGCACGTGAGCTGTTACCGGTTCGTGACGCCGATCGCCGTGATGCTCGGTGCCGCCAAGACCGGGGTGATCTCGAAGCTGTTCTCGCGATACCAGGTGGTGCTGCCGGAGTCGGAGCGGCCGACGGAGCCGCAGTGGACCAGCTTCGCGTGCGTGCTGATCCGGCGGGAGGTGGTGCGGCAGATCGGGCTGATGGACGAGGGGTACTTCATGTACTTCGAGGACCAGGATTATTGCCGGCTGGCCCGCAAGGCGGGGTGGAAGGTGGTGAACTGGCCCGCGGCGGTGGTGGTGCACCTGCAGGGGCAGAGTAGCCCGGTGCGATCGCTGACGGCGGCGAAGCGGCGGCGGCCGAGGTATTACTACGCTTCGCGGTCGCGGTACTATGCCAAGCATTACACGGTCGTCGGGTTATGGGCGACGAACCTGTTGTGGTGCGTGGGCCGGGCGGTTTCGCTGGGGCGGGAGCTGCTGGGGCTGAAGCAGCCGCACCTGTGCGAGTATGAGTGGCTGGACATTTGGACCAACGCCCTGCGTCCGATGAGGCAGCCGGAGCTTGCGACCCCCAGGCCGGCCGACGGGTTGGCCCCGGGAGCCGCGCGTCCCGGGGAGCTGACGACTGCGGCGACCACCGATCGCAAAGCTGTGGAGCTGGGCCGGGGGTAGGGCTCGCGGGTGCGGCGCGGGGCGCGGGACCGGTTGGTGGGTAAAGGCAATCGCGTATGGCGGGATCCGTGACATCGGTTGTTTCTGGCACCGTGGCTGCGGCGGGGGCGGCTGATCGGCGGGAGCGGCGTCTGTTGTGCGTCGATCTGGACGGGACGTTGGTCGCCACCGACACGCTGTGGGAATCGCTGCTGGTGCTGGCGCGCAACGACCTGCTGAGTCTTTGGCGAGTGCCGCTGTGGTTGATGCGTGGGCGTTCGGCGTTGAAGCAGGAGATCGGCGGCCGGGTGCGGTTGAACGTGGCGGCGTTGCCCTACCGGGAAGAGGTGTTGGCCTACCTGTGGGCTCAGAAGCAGGCGGGGCGGCGGATTGTGCTGGCGACCGCGGCGGACCAAGGCGTTGCCCGGGCGATCGCAGGTCATCTGGGGTTGTTTTCCGACGTGCTGGCCAGCGACGGGAAGACGAGCATCAAGGCCGGGCGCAAGCTCGAAGCGGTGCGGGAGTTGGCGGGCGATCAGGGGTTTGATTACGTGGGGGACAGCCGGGCGGACTTGCCGCTGTGGCGCGCCTCCGGGCGGGCGCTGATGGTGGCGCCGTCGGCTTCGCTGCTGCGGCAGGCGCGGCGGGTGTGCCCGGTGCAGCAGGTGGTGTGCCCCGCGCCGTCGCGGGTGGTGGAGGTGTTGCGTGCCATCCGGGTGCACCAATGGGTCAAGAACGTGCTGCTGTTTGTGCCGATGGTCCTGGCCCACAAGGCGTCGGACGTGGACACGCTGCTGCGGGTGTTGGCGGCGTTCTTCAGCTTCAGCTTCGCCGCATCGTGCGTGTACCTGGTGAACGACCTGCTGGACCTGGAATCCGACCGGGCGCACCCACACAAGCGGCTGCGTCCGTTTGCGGCGGGGCGGCTGCAGCCGGCGGTGGGGGTCGTGCTGGCGCCGCTGCTGCTGATCGTGGGGCTGGTGGTGGGGTGGGTGTGGGTGTCCGCGGCGTTCGGGCAGATGATCGTGCTGTACCTGGTGCTGACCACGCTGTACTCGAAGTATTTCAAGAAGAAGCCGATCCTCGACGTGCTGCTGCTGGCGGGGTTGTATACGTACCGGGTGCTGGCGGGGACGATCGCGGCGAGCGTGCCGGCCTCGCCGTGGTTACTGGCGTTCTCGATCTTCTTCTTCCTGAGTCTGGCGTTCATCAAGCGTTACGCGGATTTGGTGGCAATGAAGGGGGATAGCGGCGAGGGCCTGCCCGGCCGGGGCTACGCGGTGCACGACGTGGATCTGTTGCGGAGCCTGGGGACCTCGGCGGGGTACCTGTCCGTGCTGGTGCTGGCGCTGTATATCAATTCCGGGCAGGTCGCTGCGCTGTACCCACAGCCGCGCGTGCTGTGGCTGATTTGTCCGCTGCTGCTGTACTGGCTCAGCCGCGTGTGGTTCATCGCCCATCGGGGGCGGATGTCGCACGACCCGATCGTGTTCTCGATCAAGGACCCGGTCAGCTACCTGGTGGGGCTGATCATCGTCGGCTTGATTGTGTTGGCATCCTACGGAACGCAGGTGCTGCGTCTGTGGGGCTAGACGTTTAGCTTGAGCGGGTCGCGATGTAGGGCGGGGCTTTGCCCCGCCGCATGGGGCCCCGTGGTGGGCCGAAGGCCCGCCCTACGTACTTGCTTGCACGGGACATAGCACTGGCGGGCAAGTTGCCAGTGGCACTTGACGGAGGATTCACCCTCACCCGGCCTCTCCCTCGAGGGAGAGGGGTAAAAAAAACCGCGGGTTGCCACCGGCGGCTAGGGCGGTGCGCACAGCGCACCCTACGAAAAGGATTCGGCGGGCCGAAGGCCCAGCTTACGTATTATGGGTAGTTTCATAGCCCTATCTCCCAGTTTGGGAGGGGGTTGGGGTGAGGGACGGGCCGGTAATTTTTCGGAGGTTTTACCCCTCACCCCACCTCTCCCCAAAAGGGAGAGGGGTTTTGAAATCGGTTGTAGGTGTTTTTGCGCGGCGGATACCGGATCGATTTCAACGTGCCACGTTCCGTAACGCTACAACTTGCCGGCTGGAGCAACTACCCGGTGCATCAGGGCAGCGTCTTTCGCCCGGAGAAGCGCCGCGAGCTGGGGGAGATCCTGGCGAGCGGGGGGGTGCGGGATTACATCTCGCGCGGGCTGGGCCGCAGCTATGGGGACGCGGCGCTGAATCAAGGCGGCGGGGTGATCCTGCACGAGCGGTTGAACCGGTTCGT
>JAJUHR010000109.1 GCA_029267795.1 Planctomycetota bacterium | reverse complement strand
TGCTTCGAAGTGGTTCAAGAGCACCGCGAGGAGCGGTGGTGCACCGGCGCGGTGCTGGCTGCACGAGAGCACACACGCGGGCCCTGGTGGCCCAGGCACAAGGAGAGAAACGGTCATGTTGAAGACTTCGCATAAGGTGGCAGCGGGCGCCCTGGGCGTCCTGTCCGTTGGAGGCGCCGTGAACGCGGCGACAATCAATCAGTTGATCGACGCGCCGCCGGTCAGGTCGGTGTTGGGTTCTGACGAGAACCGTGAAGAAGTGATCGCTCCAGACGGGTCGGTCCGTTCGGTTGGATCTACGATCCTCGTCGGGGACGTGATCCACGGTATCGTGGCCTTTGAGCAGTTGTTCGTGGCCCCGCCGGGCGGGCAGGTCAACTTAGACCACGCCCATGGCAACTCGGAGTTGACGGGCGAGTTTTCACTGCTCGTGTCAGCCAAGGTACCAGACCCTGCCAACCCGGGTAAGTTCGCGTTTATCTTCGCTCCGGACCCGGCGTTTGATACCGGCGGGGTGGGGACACTGATCCGCCTGTACGAAGATCAGATGCCTGGCACCAGCCACTTCGACGTGGACGGTGGGGGTAGCAAGGCGGCTGCCATCGCCTCGGTGACGGACGGCCTGTTTTTCAACGGATTGGGTCTGGCGAGTGCGGGCAACTTCTATATGGCGTACGGGACCGACGTGATCCCCAGTGGTAGCGCCACTCTTCGGCTCGGCGACGCATTCTTCGCGCTGGACCGGACCGAAGCTGGTCTGGGCTCGGTTCACAAGCTGGATCCTCTGGGCCAGGTGGCTGCTCTGGGCGGCTTGGGGACTCTGATCGGTGCTGGTGAGGTTATCGGCACCGGCGAAGTGGGGCCACGGGCACCCGGCTCGCCGTGGGAACTGAGCAGCAACACGCAGTTCAGCATGAGGGTTATCCCGGTTCCCGCTGCGGTGTGGGGCGGTATGGCCCTGCTGGGCGGCCTGGGCGTGACCCGTCGGGTTCGCCGGACGGCGTAAAAACCTGCTAACAAGCCTCAGAATCCCCGAATCTGAGCATGGGACGAGGGCCGATCCAATCGGCCCTCGTTTATTTTTTTGACATCCGATGCGATGACACTCTCGTAGAAAATGTCAAGGGCTCCATGCGATAGGGTTGATAACACCACGGTCCAAAAATCGGCCCAATGCCGGCAAGCTGCTGGACAATGGGCATCAAGGAAAACAGGGATCCGCAATGATGGACTGTTAGGGAGTGACGAAGACTTAATGGTCTGTCAAGTTTTTCTCGTGGAACAGAAACGCGTAAATGCTTTGTGATTGGTGGCTAATAAACGGAATTCCATTTGGTTTATTGGGGGAACATTAAGGATGGAGAGCCGCTAAATTATGGGGAAAAGCAGCGAAAAACCCTTGTGTCAAATGCAAATCAGTGTACAATAACAAAAGTGAAAAATAAGTAGGGCGCGGTGTAAATAAGAAAGTTGCTCGAAAGGTGTGTACAGAAGCGGCAAGAGGACGGGAGGCGCAGCTTATTCCAATCTCCTGATCGCAGCGCGTAAGCGCGAGGCCGTATGCTTGAACCTATCGATCGTAGGGAGGATTTCTGAGAGAGGCATCCATCTGCGGAGGCGATGTTTGCTCCGTTTCTGCGTGTTTCGGGGGAGATGGAGAAGGTGGTGAGGTGAGAGTACCTGGAATACGCGATCGCGTCTAAGCAGAGAGGGCACAAGCGGTTGATCACAGAAGTGTGCGAGAAAGCCATCTTGATACCGCTCTGGGCGTAGGCGCATCATCAAGAAAGGAGGTTCATGCGATTTATTAAGAGGTAAGAAAGAGATGGTGTGGTAGTAAGGCAAAAAGTGCCGTCCTGTCCATGGGGCGGCAACATTGGAAGCTGAAAGTAGGAAAGCGCTTTCCTAGGGCCAACCAGGCCAAAAAACCCAAAAGGAGATGATCGATGTTGGATATTAAACGTGCTTTTTCAGCGGTAGCAGCGGGCTTCGGCTTGCTATCGCTGACGGCAGGTGCCAGCGCATCGACGATCAATGAGTTGATCGATGCGCCCCCTGTCAGGACGGTGTTTGGTTCAGACGAGAACCGTGAAGAAGTGATTGCACCCGGCGGCGCGGTACGCCCAATTGGATCTACGATCCTCGTTGGGGACGTGATCCACGGTATCGTGGCTTTTGAGCAGTTGTTCGTGGATCCGCCGGGCGGCCAAGTCAATCTGGACAACGCCCATGGCAACTCAGAACTGACGGGCGAGTTTTCTCTGCTCGTGGTGGGCAAGGTGCCGGATCCTGCCAACCCGGGCAAATTCGCTTTCACCTTTGCCCCGAACCCCGCGTTTGATACGGGTGGAGTTGGGACACTGATCCGCCTGTATGAGGACCCGGTAGTTGGTTTTTCCAGCCACTTCGATGTGGACGGCGGGGGTAGCAAGGCGGCTGCCGTTGGCACGGTGACGGACGGCTCATTCTACAATGGGCTGGGCCTCGCGAGCGCCGGCAACTTCTACCTCGGCTACGGGAGCGATGTGATCGCGTCAGGAAGCCCGACCCTTCGGATCGGCGACGTGTTCTTCGCGCTGGATCGGACGGAAGCGGGTTTGGGCTCGGTTCACAAGCTGGACCCACTGGTTCAGGTGGCTGACCTGGGCGGCTTGGGGTTGATTGGCGGTTCCGGTGAAGTCATCGGCACCGGTGAAATCGGCCCGAGGGTGTTCGGCTCGCCTTGGGAGCTGGGCAGCAACTCGCAGTTCCAGCTCAAGGTCATCCCGATTCCCGCTGCGGTGTGGGGCGGCATGGCCCTGCTGAGCGGTCTGGGTGTGGCTCGTCGGGTTCGCCGCTAAGGCGCCATCCGACACCTTCAACCTGTTGAAGGATCAGACGAGGGTCGACACACGTCGGCCCTCGTTTTTTGTTGCGCGATTGTTTTTGCGGGCAGGTGTCGTGGAGAAGGCCAACCTCGCTGGGTGCGATCAGAGTTCGGGTGGGTTTTGGGGAGAGGGTCCGCTGTGTGTTCACGGTAGCGTCAATCGTTGGTGGGTCGCGAAAGCCAGCCCTGCAAAAGAAAGAATGCCGCAGGTCGGTGACTTGCCCCTAAGAGTGGTGCGTGTAGCGCATCCTGCTTGCTTTGAAACGGTGGCGGTGCGGACCGCGGATTGCCACCCGCGGCTGCGGGGAGACGCAGAGCACACCCTACGGGTGGCCTGCACAGAGGGATCTATGCACTGGTTGCAAGCGGCCCGCGGCACTCGGGGGGGTAGATATCATCGGCGGGGCAAGCCCCGCCCTACGGGTTGTGCGCAGAGCGCAGCCCGGGTTGCGGTTAAACGGCTTTTTTTCGTTGCAGGTCCCAGCTGGGCGGGCTGCCGGTGTGGGTGCCACAGCATTTGGACCTGAGGAACTCGCCGAGGATGGAGTTGGCGACCAAGTCGGAGTCGAAGCGGAAGCGGCGCTCGTAGAGGTCGAGCGACACGGGGTGGTTGGTGAAATAGTCGATCGCGCGGTGGAAACGGCTGTTGAGCCGACCGGCGGCGATGTTGGACCGGAGGAGGATGACGGGATGGCCCTCGACCGAGTCGTAGGTTTTCTCGGGTCCGATTGGCTCGAATGCGAAGGCGCGAGCGTAGAGTTTGGCCCTGCGTGGCGGGATGCCGCAGACCACGTCGGTGGCGCCGATCGAGACGCAGTAGTAGGTGGCGAAGCGCATCAGCTCGAACAAGGCGTAGAACGATCGGTCGACGTCTTTCCGGTCGTCGCCGAACAGGCCAATCTCGACCACGTGGCAGCCGTGGCTGCGCATGTCATCGAGCTCGTCGGGGTAGACCGAGTCGAGGGGGAGCTTGAGGTGGCTGTCGCTGATGGCGCTGATGGTGCTGGCGACCTCACCGTGGCGGTGGCCGATCACGACGAGGGTGTGTGGGCCTATGGCGTGGGGTACGGTGTGCAGGCCAAAGGGGTTGGGCTTGATGAAGCCTGCGCGTAGATAGGACTGGTACAAGAGTCGCCAGGCTTGCAGGACATCGTCCAGGTTTTCCGCGATTCCGAAGCTTAATCCTGAGCTGGGCAAATCGGGGGATGGCGAGGCGACGTCTTGGCCCGCGTAGAAGGCCTGTGCCGTTGTTATATCGGACATATTCCCCTCCCCGAGGATCGGGCCCCGCGTACGGTTATCGACTTCGTTACGGCCTGCCTTCAGCACCAGAGCCCAACGTCACATCGAGGTATGGGAAAAGTGCAACTGAAAGCGGAAACTTCTACCTTGAGGGTCTCGAGCTACGCGGCCGAGCGAGAGGTGCCATTCCCGAGACCCTTAAATATAATTTACTTAGCGTTTGTTAGCGGGTCAAGTCAAAGCGATCGGTTCTTCTCCATTATGCCTTTGGTGTGTAAGCAAAATCCCCCAAAGTTGTTAGGGTATTGTTAGATATCGCCAGCACGCCCGACACAGGGTCTCGAACCCAAGTCCGTGTCAGCGTGGACATCACCATCTCATCGGATCGGCGAACTGATTTTCTAGAGCGTCTCGTTTGCATACATCGCGATGAGGGTCGGGGTCGCTGCGGTGATCGAAGCGGCAACGCAGTAAGGCTGGGGCTTCGGTAGGCTTTGCCTGGGGGATGGTTCGGTTCCAGGGACGCTATGTGCCCCGATGAAAAACCGCGCTAGCGGGGCGCTGAAAAACTCCGTTGATCATTGTTCCCGGTGATTTCAATCCCTCTTGGCGCAATCCAAGGACGGGGTAAATCGCGTATCTAGATGCTGCAAAGGTGATTAAAAAGACTTTTGCATCGTCCTGCTAGAGAATGAGCATGGCATCGCCGTAGGAGTAGAAGCGGTAGCCGGCGTCGATGGCCAGCTGGTACCAGTCTAGCAGGCGGCGGATACCGACACCGGGTAGGGCAGCGACCAGAGCTAAGAGGGTGGATCGCGGCAGGTGGAAGTTGGTTAGCAGCGCATCGGTGAAGCGGAAGGGGAAGGGGGGATTTGAGGGGGCGATGAAGAGGCGGGTCATGCCGGCGTAGTCGCTGTGCGAGGGCGGGGGTTCCGGGAGGGATTCCAAGGCTCTGAGGCTGGTGGTTCCGACGGGGATGATCCGGCGGTTGTGAGCGCGGGCGTGCTGGATCGCGTGGATGGTGGCGGCGGGGACGTGGGCCCACTCGGCGTGGATGGGGTGGTCTTCGATCTGGCGGGTGCGCACCGGGGCGAACGTGCCCAGGCCGACGTGGAGGGTGACGAAGCTGCGCTGGATGCCCGCGTGGTCGAGTTGGGCGAGCAGGGGTTCGGAGAAGTGCAGGCCGGCCGTCGGGGCTGCGATGGAGCCGGGGTCGCGGGCGAACACGGTGTTATAAGACCGGGCGTCGGCGGGGGTGACCGGGGGCAGGCCTTCGGCGTGGCGCTGGCGCTGGATATACGGCGGCAGCGGGGTTACTCCGATGCGGTGGAGCAGGGTCAGGGTGTCGAGAGGGCTGTGAAGGTGTGCGGACCAGCGGCCTTGAGGGAGCTTGGATCGCAGTGTGAGGGTGGAACCTTTCGCGAGGATGAGTCGCTCGTTTTCGGTGAGTCGGCCGCGGGATTCGAGGAGCACGTGCCAGGTCGTACGGTCCGGGTCGGGCGTGGTTTCCAGGTAGAGGCCTTTGATTTTTCCCCCCGTGTCGGCGCGGGTGGCGTGGAAGCAGGCGGGCAAGACGCGGCTGCGGTTGAAGACGAGTAGGTCGCCGGGGTGCAGGGCGTCGGTGAGATGAGGCAGGTCGCGGACCGTGTGGTGCTCGACGCGGTCCTGGCCGCGGTAGGCCACCATGAGGCGTGCCGCGTCGCGCGGCTCGGCTGGGCGGGTGGCGATCCGGTCGGCGGGTAACTCGTAATCCAGGTCGTCCGTGAGCATGGGATGATCGTATAGATGGTAAGGGGGGCTGCGGCGTGCGCGGAAGCGGGAGGTGAGCGAACGAGTGTCTGACGGCTGCGGGGGCGGATTCCGATAACACGTGGCAGCGGCTATGCGGCGTGGCGGATCATCGAGGGATGCGGCAACGGCCGATGTGGTCAGGTCGGCGGTGGCGACGGAGCGCCGGCGGTGCCAACGATGAGAAGAGGTGAGCCATGAGCACGAACGAATCGATCGACGAGCTGATCCGGGATGTGCAAACGATGGATCGAGATGGGTGTATGACGCAGTTGCGGCAGATCGGCAGGCCTCGGATCGACTTCACGGACGAGTTCCTCAACAGTTTGAGCCTCGATCGGTTGCGGCACGTGGTGGTGGCGGCGTTTTTGCAATCCAGGAAGCGGCCGGCGAGGTGAGAGGGGTTGAGGGAAGGGGGCAAAACCGCGGGTTTCCAGCAGTGGCTAAGGGGAACGGGGGTGCCCGAGAGTCCAAACCGCGGGTTGTCACCCGCGGCTATGTGTGGTGAGTGGGTGGCTCGCATTTCGCTTGCGGTGGGAACCTGAATCACTAGGCTAGGTTG